>NZ_JBMGQR010000039.1:0-37301 GCF_049059935.1 Solicola agrisoli
CGGGGGTCGTCGAGGTCGTAGCCGCGCAGGTGCGCGATGCCCGCCGCGAGGTGGCACTGCAGGACGGCGACGCCGGCGATGTTGGCGGGCACGGTGACGGCCATCGTGGCCAGTCCGCCGAGGTTGGTGACGAAGCCCTGCGCGCCGGCGAGCTTCACGTGCATCGTGATGAGGTCCTTGACGGCCTGCTCGACGTCGCCGCCGGCCAGGGCGCGCTTGTGGTCCGCGGACTCCGCGGCCGCCTTGACCGGTCCGAGCCCGTCGATCGCCCGCTCGAGCACCGACCTGACCCACCCCGACGTGAACCGCGGGGCCATCCGCGTGCTCACGCTCTTGGCAGCGCTGCGTCCGACTCCCACTGGTGCCCCGTCCTCCGCGTCGTTGGTCTCCTCAGCCTAGACGGACGCACCCAGCGCAGCAGCACGGACGCGAATGCCCCGCGGACGCCGCCCGCCCGCGCTACGGTGCGGCGATGGGCGGCGTGACGCACTGGTCGCAGGTGTGGTCCGCGCGTCCGTGGCGCGACGAGGCGACCGGGTGGATCGACGACGTGCTGGCCTCGCACCGGATCATCCGCACCGGCGACGTCGAGCAGCCGCGCGTCCGTCCCTGGTCCACCCAGCTCGTCGCCCCCACCGACCGTGGGCGGGTCTGGTTCAAGGCCAACAGCCCGCACATGGGCCACGAGCCGGCGCTCGTCGACGCGCTCGCCGACCTGCTCCCGCGCCGCGTCCGGGCGCCGCTCGGCACCGACGCCGCCCGCGGCTGGATGCTCTGCTCCGACGAGGGACCACGGCTGGACGAGACGCCGGTGACCGCCGACACCTGGTGCTCGCTGCTGCGCGACGCCGCGACCATGCAGCGCGCCCTGGTCGACCACGGCGAGCGGTTGCTGGCCACCGGGCTGCCGGACCTGCGCCCGTCCCGGCTCGCCGCCGTCACCGACGACCTCCTGCAGACGCTCGCCGCCCTGCCGCCGGAGCACCCGAGCCACCTCGACGCGGGCACCGCGGCGCGCGTCCAGGCGCGGCTGCCGAGGCTCGGCGAGGCGATCGGCGTCCTGCGCGAGGGACCGGTCCCGTCCACGCTGCAGCACGGCGACCTGCACCCCGGCAACGTCTTCGCCCGCCGCGACGACGGCGCCGCGTGGCGGATCTTCGACTTCGGCGACGCCCAGTGGGCCCACCCGTTCGAGGTGCTGGTGGTGCCCGTGCGCGTCGCCACCGAGGAGCTCGGCCCGGACGCGGCCGTGCGGCTCGTCGAGTCCTACCTCGAGGTGTGGGACGACCTCGCGCCGCGCGCGGAGCTGCGTCGGCTCGTGCGCGCGGCGGCGTTCGCCCACGCGGTGCCGCGGGCCCTCACCTGGTGGCAGGCCACGCGGACGATGACCGAGGACGAGACGCGCACCTGGGGGGTGCCGGTGCGCGCGTGGATCGAGCGCCTGGCCGACGCCGACGCCCCCGAGCCGCCGTGAGCCTCACTCCAGCAGGCGCACGTCCGGGCGGTAGAGCTCCTGCGCCGCGAACAGCACCTCGCCGGTGAGCAGGAACGGCACCAGCTCCTCGGGCAGCTCGACCTCGCCGTCCTCGTCGTCCGCCTCGTCCTCGGCGGTCAGCGGCAGGTCGAGGTAGACCGTCAGCCCGACGACCGGCTCGAGGCCGGCCAGCGTGCGCAGCGCGTCGATGCCCGAGGCGTGCACCACCTGGTGCATGGCCTGCCCGACGGTGGCGACGTCGGCGTCCACGTCGGGTGACTCGCCCGGTGCGAGCTGGTCGACGTAGGCACGGCGTCCGGCCTCGATGACGGCGGCGGCGTCCTGCAGGAGGTAGTCGTGACGGTGCGCGACGGCGACGATCTGGGGCTCGACGTCACCGGCGGGCGACGCGTCCACGGGAGGCGCGCCGGGGAACGGGTCGGAGCCCACGGGCTCCTCGTCCTCGTCCTCGATCGGCCACAGCGGGCTCAGGCGTGCGGTGAGCTCCCACTGCGCGTCCGCGTACTCCTGGCAGGCCGACAGCAGCACCGCGTCGGCGTCGGCCACCGTCGCGGCGTCGTCCGGCCCGGCCTCGGCGAGCGCGCCGGCGTGGGCGGCCAGCACGCCGCTCAGCGTCTGGGCGGCCGCACGGACGCGCGCGCGGCCCGCGTCGGTCCAGGGGGTGGGCTGGTCGGCTCCGGTGTCGTCGCTCATCCCCGCAGCGTAGGTCCCGCCGGTCGCAGGTGGACGCGCCCGGGCACGACGGGCGCGACGCCCCCCGCGCGTCCTATGGTCGGCAGATGAGCCCGGTGCGGGAGGTGCCCGAGTCGCGGTGGGAGTTCGACCCCCGCTCCTGGCCCCGTGACGACTGCATCGCCCTCGGCGCCGACCTCGAGCCCGGCACCGTCCTCGCGGCGTACCGGTCCGGGGCCTTCCCCATGCCGATCGACGGCGTGGAGCCGATGGCGTGGTGGTCGCCGATGGAGCGCGGGGTGCTGCGCCTGTCCGACCTGCGGGTGAGCCGGTCGCTGCGCAAGTCCCGCCGCCGCTACACCGTCACGATCGACCAGGCCTTCGACGAGGTGGTGCAGGCCTGCGCCGACCCGTCCCGCCCCGGAGCCTGGATCGACGGGCAGGTCGAGGACGCGTACGGACGCCTGCACCGCCTGGGCTGGGCGCACTCGGTCGAGACGCGCGACGACGACGGCGCCCTCGTCGGCGGGCTCTACGGTCTGTCGCTCGGTGGGCTGTTCGCGGGGGAGTCGATGTTCCACCGCGCCACCGACGCGTCCAAGGTCGCGCTCGTGGGCCTGGTCGAGCTGCTCGACGACGAGCACGCCGCCAAGCGCCTGGTCGACGTCCAGTGGCAGACCCCGCACCTGGAGTCGCTGGGGGTCTCCACGATGCCCAGGCGTCGCTACCTCAAGGCCCTGCGTGGGCTCGAGAGCGTCCCGCCGCCGGCGCTCTGGCGCTGACGCGGCCCGGCACCTGGGGCGGGTGGTGCCGGTGGTGTCCGTGGGGCGCCCTGGCGACATTGGTGGCGCGAAACACCGGGGCAGGGCGGGTGTCCGCCGCGATGGTTGGCATACTGGGCCGCGCTTCTGTCATCGATCGTCGGAGGAATCTCCCGTGAGCATCAACCGCAGTGACCTCGTAGCCCTGCTGGCAGACAAGGCAGGCACGAGCAAGACCGACGCCGACGCGGTGCTCAGCGCCTTCGGTGACGCGCTGATCGAGTCGGTCGGCAAGGGCGAGAAGGTCCAGATCCCCGGTCTGCTGACCGTGGAGCGCGTCGAGCGCGCCGCCCGTACCGGCCGCAACCCCGCGACCGGCGAGACCCTCGACATCCCCGCCGGCTTCGGCGTCAAGGTCACCCCCGGCAGCAAGCTGAAGAACGCCGTCAAGTGACCCCTGACCGGCTGGGCTGAGGCCCTGCCGGTCGAGCATCGCCGGACCGGTCTCACCCTCGGGGGTGGGGCCGGTCTCGTCGTCTCCCGGTGGTGTCGGCGGTCTCGGGCACACTGGTGGGGTGCCCGAGCTGCCCGAGGTCGCCGCCCTCACCCGCGACCTGCGCCACCGCCTCGGCGTCGACGGCGACGCCGAGCCCCGCGCGATCGTCCGCGTCCACCCGGTCGCGATCAGCGCGCTCAAGACGTTCGACCCCTCGCCCGACGCGCTGCAGGGGCTGCTGGTCGACGACGTCGTGCGCCACGGAAAGTTCCTCGACATCTCCGCCGGCGGCCTGCACCTGGTGATCCACCTCGCCCGCGCCGGCTGGCTGCGCTGGAACGAGAACATGTCGCCCACGCCGCCCAAGATCGGCAAGGGTCCGCTCGCGTTCCGGGTCGTGCTCGACGACGACTCCGGCTTCGACCTCACCGAGGCCGGCACCCGCAAGGGCCTGGCGGTGCACGTCGTCCGCGACCCCACCGAGGTGCGGGGCATCGCCACCCTCGGCCCCGACCCGCTCGACGCGTCGTTCACCCCCGAGCTCCTCGGCGAGATCCTCCGCGGCGCGGGCCGTGCGCAGGTCAAGGGCGTCCTGCGGCAGCAGGGCACCATCGCGGGCATCGGCAACGCCTACTCCGACGAGATCCTGCACGTCGCCCGGATGTCGCCGTTCAAGCCGGCGTCCACGATCGCCGACGACCCCGAGCTGCTCGCCAGCCTCTACGCGGCGCTCGAGGAGACGCTGCGCGACGCGATCGCCCGCACCGACGGCATCGCCGCGGCCGACCTCAAGCGCGAGAAGAAGGCCGGTCTGCGCGTGCACGGACGCACCGGCCAGCCCTGCCCGGTCTGCGGCACCGCGGTCGCCGAGGTGTCCTTCGCCGACTCGTCCCTGCAGTACTGCCCCACGTGCCAGACCGGCGGCAAGCCGCTCGCCGACCGCCGCACGTCCAAGTTCCTCAAGTAGCGGGCCGACGCTGCAGCGAGGGCGTCAGACGACGGGACGGCCGGCGCGCTGCCAGGCCAGGATCCCGCCGTCGAGGTTGACCGCGTCGACGCCGGCCTGCTGGAGGTAGGCGGTGGCCTGCGCGGAGCGTCCGCCGACCTTGCAGTAGACGAGCACCTGGCCGTCGCGGGGCACCTCGTCGAGGCGGCCGGGCAGCTGGCCGAGCGGCACGTGGACGGCGCCGTCGAGGTGGCCGCTCGCCCACTCGTCGTCCTCGCGGACGTCCAGCACCACCAGGCCGGCGGGCAGCGGATGGGGGACGTTCTCGACGGTCACGGTGGGGATGCTCTGCTCGGTCATCGCACCATCGTGCCACCCGTCCCGCGCCCGACGCCCGCGCGTGCGCCCCACAACCACTAGCCTCGGGGGAGGCGTCGACGGGGCGCGGCACCACGTGCAGTTGGAGGAGACATGTCGGGTCAGCAGTCGGGTCCGCCGCAGGGCGGCGGGTGGCAGCAGCCGCAGCAGGGTGGTCAGGGTGCGCCCGGCCCCGGCGGGCAGCAGCCGACGTGGGGCGGCCCCGCCGGCTGGGGCCAGCAGCAGCCGCAGCAGGGCTGGGGCGGCGCGTCGCCCGCCCAGCCGCAGCGCCCGCCGCGCACGCCCGGCTCCGGCCCGCTGCCCACCGTCGCCGTGGTGGCCACGCTGGTCGCCGCGGTGGTCGCGCTCGTCTACGGCGGCTACGCGATCATCTTCCGACGCGGCATCTTCTCCGACCTCGCCGGCTCCGGCTCGGTGACGGTCGCCGACGCGTCCAGCAGCGACACCACCAACGGCGTGCTGCTCGCGATCACCCTCGTGGTGGTCGTCGTGGCACTCGCCCTGTGGGTGGCGGTGCTGGTCACCGCCCGCCGCGGTCGCAACGCGCTCGGGTTCGGTGGCCTCGGCGCGATCGGCGTCGGCGCGATCTGCGCGCTCGTCGGCGGCTTCCTCAGCTCCGGTGTCGAGAACGCCGACGACGCCGGCACCGCCGCCACGGGCTACGTGCTCGTCGGCCTCGGCTTCGTCCTGGTGGCCCTGGGCAACCTGGTCGGTGCGGCCGGGCTCCGCCAGCCCGCCGCCGACGCCTCCGGACGCGACGACCGCCGCGGTGGCTCGGGCTTCGGCGACGGACGTCCCCAGCAGCAGGGCCAGGGCGGCTGGGGTGCGCCGTCCCAGCAGCCCGGTCAGCAGCAGCCCGGTCAGCAGCAGCCCGGCTGGGGCGGCCCGCCTCAGCAGGGCCCGGGCTCGTACGGCCCGCCTCCGCAGCAGCCCGGGTGGGGACCCCCGCCGGGTCCGCAGCAGCCCGGTGGCCCGGGCGGTGGCTGGGGACCGTCGGGCGGACGCTGAGCCCTCGCCGCCCCGTTGAGCAGAAGCTGATGTTTGGGCCCCTCCCGGCCGGGGCATCCTGACGGTGTCAGACCCCCCTCGTCGGGAAGGGGCAGCCATGGGTGGCACCTCAGCGTGCTGGGTGCCGTTCGCACCCCAGTCGGCGCGGTCGGTGCGCTCGAGCCTGGCCGACTACCTGGGGACGCAGCACGTCGGCCAGGGCGTCATCGACGACGCCCTCGTCGTGGCCAGCGAGCTCGTCACCAACGCGATCCGCCACGGCCGTCCCACGCCGGACGGCACCCTGGGCGTCACCTGGCACCTCGACGGCACCGAGCTCGAGCTCACGGTCTGCGACGCGGGCGAGCGGTCGGGCCGGACGATCGACGCGCGGCCGCCGTCGCGCGACGCCACGGGTGGACGTGGTCTGGCGATCGTCGCGGCGCTGTCGAGCCGCTGGTGGGTCGACGACCCACCGGGCACGGCGGTGCACGCGCGCATCCCCGTCCGCTAGCCCGCGCACCCGGTGGTTGACTGGGCACCCCGTCGGCGCGACCGCGCCGCACCAGCACAGGGAGTCCCATGGGCAAGAAGTCGCGGCGTCGCGTCAAGGCCGACAAGCCCGTCCGCAGGCCGTACGTCGCGCGGACGTTCGAGGGCCTGCCCGGCGAGGCCGACTGGGTCGCGCTGCGCGAGATCGTGCCTGCCGCGTCGGCCACCCTCGCGCTCGCCGACGGCAACCAGATCGTGGTCGCGTCGCTGCTGCCCGGCGGCGTCGCCGGTCTGGTGCGCCCCGACGGCGCCGTCTGGCTGGGCCTGCAGGTGCAGCACAACTACGGCGACATCGGTCGCGACCTCGCCGCGGTGGTCGAGCAGGGCCTGGCCGGCGAGCCCGGCCGTGAGCTGACGCTGACCAGCGACCCGGGCGACGGGCCCCGTCTGCCCGACCTGGTGGCGCCCGACGCGACGTTCGACGTCACCGTGCACGACGGCTTCGAGTACTGGGTCGACGAGGCCGACGCCTCCGACCCCGCGCTGGCGCAGGCCCTCGAGGTCGCGAACGAGTCGGTGGCGCCCACCGTCCGCCTGTCGGGCGTCGAGGGTGCCTACTGGACGCAGATGGGTGGCCGCCGCTTCCTGCGCTGGGTGCAGCCGCACGACGAGACCCGCCTGCTCGACGCGCTCGCGCGCCTGCACGCCGCGGGCACGTCGTCGCTCGGCGAGGGCACCCGGCTGATCGGCATGTTCCGCTCGCACGCGCTGCTCGTCCCGGTCTGGGACCTCGACGACGAGGTGTCGGCCGACGACCTCGAGGGTCCGGCGCGTGACTTCGCCGACAGGCTCGAGCCCGCCTTGTCCGACACGTCGGACCTGACGTCGCAGGAGCGGTCCGCTCGGTCCGGTTTGACCAACCGTCAGCTCACGATCCGGTGACCGTTGACCTAGATCACCACCGGATCTGTTGCCTGTAGATGAAATCGTAACTAATCTGGTGGGTATCCCGGTCGTCGTTGTATCCCCCGTCAGCGACGGCCGGGACCCCCGTTCTGCCGCGCTCTAGTCGAGCGGGTCGCGCAGCACCGGGCACGACATGCAGCGGGGGCCGCCACGGCCCGAGCCGAGCTCGGAGCCGGCCAGGGCGACGACCTCGATGCCGCTCTCCTCGAGCCGTGCGTTGGTCTCGACGTTGCGCTCGTAGGCCACCGCCAGGCGGGGGCCGATCGCCAGGGTGTTGTTGCCGTCGTCCCACTGCTCGCGCTCGGCGGTGACGGGATCGAGACCGGTGTCGATCAGGTGCAGGCGGTCGATGCCCATCGCGCGCGCGGCGGCGGCGAAGAACGAGTCGGGCTCGCTCACCCGCAGCGGCGCCGCGGGGTCGTCGTCGGCGGTGACGGTGAACGCCTGCATCGTGTCGGCGACGTTGGGGTACATCACGACGGTGTCGACGTCGACCATCGTCACCACGGTGTCGAGGTGCATCGTGGCGCGCTCCTGCGCGATGGGGACGGCCAGCACCGTCTCGGCCAGCCCGTGCGCGAACAGCTGGCGGGCGAACCGCTCGACGCCCGCGGGCGTGGTGCGCTCGCCGACGCCCATCGCGACGACGCCGGGCGCCAGGTGCAGGACGTCGCCGCCCTCGACGTGCTCGAGCGCGCTGCCGTGCATGCGCTCGATGCCCGCGAAGCGTGGGTGGAACCGGTAGATCAGGTCGGTGATCTGGGTCTCGCGCTCGCGGGCCGGCATCGCCAGGCTGGTGACGGCCACCCGGTCGCGCAGCCAGACCGACGAGTCGCGCGTGAACAGCAGGTTGGGCAGCGGGTCGACCAGGAAGTCGTCGTGCGCCAGCAGGCTGGTGACGATGGTGCGCAGGCCCGTCAGCTCGTCGTTGCGCAGCCCGGCGGTCATCACCTGGGCGAGCCCGGTGGCGTCGAGGTCGCCGAACGACCGCTCGAGGTGCGCGCGGACGGTGTCGCCCAGGCGCAGTCCGGACGTGACGCCGGCGACGGCCGCGGCGCGGGCCTCGGGGTCGGCGAGGGCCTCCTCGAGCAGCTGCACGAGGTAGAGCACCTCGACGCCGTGGCCGCGCAGGGCCTCGGCGAACGCGTCGTGCTCGTCCTGCGCGCGGTCGACCCACGGGATGCCGTCGAACAGCAGGGAGTCGTTGTTGCGGGGCGTGAGCCGCTTCAGCTCGGCGCCGGGCCGGTGCAGCATCACGGTGCGCAGCCGGCCCACCTCGCTGTCGGCTCCGGTGGTGGCGGCCAGGTCGACGGTCGTGCTCATCACCGCAGACTAGGGCTTCGGCGCGACGGCCCGCAGTCAGAGCGTGCCGGACCCGCTGAGCATCAGCCGGTGGTACGTGGCCAGCACCTGCGAGGCGACCACGTCGTCGGTGGGCAGGTGCTCGGCGGCGTGCAGCGCCTGCGACCGCATCGTGCTGCCGAGGCCGGGCTCGTCGAGCACCCGGGCGATGCCGCGCGCGAGCGCGTCGACGTCACCGGGCTCCACCAGCAGCGCGCCGTCGCCGGCCATCGCGGCGATGCCGCCGACGTCGGACGCCACGAGCGGGGCCGCCGCGCGGAGCGCCTCGGCGACGGCCAGCGGCGCGCCGTCCCACAGGCTCGGGATGACGACGACGTCGGCCGCCTGCAGCAGGTCGGCGACGTCGGGGCGGTGCCCGAGGAACCGGACCGGGGCGTCGAGGGCCGCGGCCTGACGCTCCAGCTCGCCGCGTCGCGGACCGTCGCCGGCGACCAGGAAGAGCGGGCGGGGCTGGCGGTCGACCATCTGCGCGGCGGCGTCGACCAGCACGTGGTGGCCCTTGTGCCGCACGAGCCGTCCGATGCACAGGACGATCGGGCGACCGCTGCTCAGCGGGTCGCGCACGGGCCGCGGGTCGAGCTCGGCGCGCATCGAGGTGCGTGACCGTGGCGCGCGGCCGAGGATCGGCGCGCTCGGCACGAGGACGCGGACGTCGCGGGCGCCGTACCCGCGGGCGCGCTCGGCGAGGTCGTCGGCCACGCAGAGCACCGCGGCGGCGCGCCTGGCCACGAAGCGCTCGACGACGCCCGCGGCGCCCGTCGTGCGGCGGGGCAGCCCGTGGTGCCAGGTGACGACGAGGGGACGCGGCCGGGCGGTGGCCAGGCCCGCCACGGCCCCGGCCCGCACCCCGAACGCGTGGACGAGGTCGTGCCGCTCGACCTCGCGCCGCAGGGCGCGGGACTCCAGGGCGTCGCGCACCGACGACGAGCCGATCTCGACGGGGAGGAGCCGCGCACGGCTGCTGTCGAGACCGAGGTCGTGCGGGTGCTCGCCGCACACGCTGACGCGGACGCCCCGACGGTCGAGGTGGTCGACGAGCACGCGCAGGTGCCGCGCCAGGCCCGCTCCGGGGTCACTGGCGACCATCAGCACCCTCAGGTCCACCACGGGGTCAGGGTAGGTCGGCGCGAGGCCGGTCGGAGGGTGAACGGGTCACCCGAACGCGGCCGTCCGGACGGCGCCGCCCTCGGGCACGCGGACGGTGAGCGTGCGGTCGTCCGGGGAGCCCTCCTGGAGGAGCGGGACCAGCCGCGGGCCGGCCGTCAGGGGGACCCGACGGTCGGGCTCGCCGGGGGTCTCGACGACGAGCGACCCCGTGCCCCCGGCCAGCAGGTAGGCGCGCGCGGCGGTGAACCGCACGACCAGCGTCGCGTCGCCCCCGGACGCCCGCAGCGACCGGCTCTCTCCGGTCCACCGCCCGTCCAGGGCCCAGCTGTCGGGCTTCAGACGGCGCGGGGCGAAGTAGTCCACCGGCTCGTCGTCCGCGACGGCGGGGGTGCCGCCGTAGCTCGCCGACGGCGACGCCGACAGCACCAGCTCGGGCGTGGTCCCCGGGCCGCCCGGTGCGCGGGCGACCGTCCCGACGCGCGCCGGCAGCCGGACATCGGGGTCGCGCTGGCGCAGCAGCGCTCGTAGCTGGGTCTCGGTGCGGCCGTAGCCGCCCTCGCCGAAGTGCAGCGCCCGCACCTCGCCCTCGGCGTCGACGAGGTACGTCGCCGGCTGGTATCGGTTGCGGTAGGCGGTGGTGGTCGCGTAGCCGTCGTCGAGCCCGATGGGGAACGTCAGGCCGGCCTCGCGGGCGGCGGTGTCGACCGAGCCGGGCACGGTGTCGAAGTCGGCCGTGGGCACGTGCACGCCGACCACCTGCAGCCCCGAACCGGCGTACCGCTCCGACCACGCCTGCACCTGCGGCAGCGCCCGCTGGCAGCTCAGGCAGGCGTAGGAGAAGAACTCGACGAGCACCACCTGTCCGCGCAGGCCGTCGATCGGGCCCGGGTCGGTGCCGACCCAGCCGTCCAGGCCGCGGATGGGGGGCGCCGCGCCGCAGCGGGCCAGGGCCGCGGCACCGGGGGTGCAGCGGTCGAGACCGGCGTTCTCGTCGGTGACGAGCGAGGTCAGCGACCCGCGGGCGCGGTCGTCGACGCGCCGCGGCCCGGACTCGTCTGGGACGAGCACCGAGGCCGCGAACGCGGCGACCACGAGGAGCGCGAGCACGGCCGCCAGTCCCGATAGCCGTGGACGTGCCCGCAGGCTCCTCATGTGAGTGCTTCGACGCAGGCGCGTCGAGCGATTGGTCCGGTACGCATGTCATTAGGGTCGCCCCATGGCCCTGCTGATCGCCGTCGTCGCGCTCGTCGTCGCCCTGGGCGGAGCCGTCCTGGCCGCGCTGGCCTGGCGGGCGGCCACCCGTCCGCCCGAGCGCACCGCCGACGCCGACCTGCCCGCTGACGTCGAGGTGCTCCGCGACGAGGTGGTGGCCCTGCGCGCCGACGCCGGTCAGGTGCTGCGCCACCTCGCGGTCGTCCGGTACGACGCGTTCGGCGACATGGGCGGTCAGCAGTCGTGGTCCATCGCTCTGCTCGACGACGTGGGCGACGGCGTCGTCCTCACCGCCGTGCACGGCCGCAACGACGCCCGCACGTACGCCAAGAACGTCACCGCGGGCACCAGCGACCAGCAGCTCTCGCCGGAGGAGGCCGAGGCGGTCCGCACCGCCATCCCCGGCGCCGGGCGCCACTGACACCCGCCGTGACGCGGCCGTCACCTGCGGCACCTACGCTTCACCCGTGACGACGACGATCGACTGGTCGAGCCTCGACGCCGTGCTGTTCGACCTCGACGGGGTGATCACCCCCACCGCCGAGGTCCACCGGCACGCCTGGGCGCAGATGTTCGAGGCGTACCTGGCCGAACGGGGGGTCGACCCGTACACCGAGGACGACTACTTCGCGCACCTCGACGGCAAGCCCCGCTACGAGGGGGTCGCCGACCTGCTCGCGTCGCGCGGCATCGACCTCCCCCAGGGCGATCCCTCCGACGACCCGTCCGCCGAGACCGTCTGCGGGCTCGGCAACCGCAAGAACGTCGTGTTCTCGCAGGTGCTCGAGGACGACGGCGTCGACCCCTACCCGGGCTCGGTGCGCTTCGTCGACGCCGTGATCGCCCGCGGCACCCAGGTCGCGATCGTGTCCAGCTCGGCCAACGCGCCGGCCGTCCTCGAGGCCGCGCAGATGGCCGACCGCTTCGGCGTCGTCGTCGACGGGTCGGTGGCGCGCGACCACGCGCTGGCCGGCAAGCCCGAGCCCGAGACGTTCCTGTACGCCGCCGCGGAGGTCGGCGTGACCAAGGACCGCGCCGTGGTGGTCGAGGACGCGCTGTCCGGCGTCCAGGCCGGACGCGCGGGCGGCTTCGCCCTGGTGGTCGGCGTCGACCGCGGCGCCGGCGAGCAGGCGCTGCTCGACCACGGCGCCGACGTCGTCGTCTCCGACCTGGCCGAGCTCGTCGAGGGTCTGGAGGCGGCCCGATGAGCCCCGGCGCGTCGCACACCCCGCCCCCGGTCCGCGACCACCTCGACCGCGGCCGCTTCCCGGTGCACCCCTGGCGCCTCAGCGAGCGCGTCTTCGACGCCTCCGACATGGGCAAGACCGAGACGCTGTTCGCCGTCGGCAACGGCTACCTCGGCATGCGTGGCAACGTCGAGGAGGGCCGCGAGACCCACCAGCACGGCACCTTCGTCAACGGCTTCCACGAGACCTGGTCGATCCAGCACGCCGAGGAGGCGTTCGGCTTCGCGCGCGTCGGCCAGACCATCGTCAACGTGCCCGACGTCAAGGTGCTGCGCCTGTACGTCGACGACGAGCCCCTGCTGCTGCCGATCGCCGACCTGATCGAGTACGACCGCAGCCTGGACTTCCACCGCGGGCTGCTCGAGCGCGGCCTGGTGTGGCGCACGCCGAGCGGCAAGCGCGTGCGGGTCGACTCGCGACGCATGGTCTCGATGACCCAGCGCCACCTCGCGGTGATGACCTTCGAGGTCACCATCCTCGACTCCGACGCGCCGGTCACCATCTCCTCGCAGATCCTCAACCGCCAGGACGGCGAGGACGAGTACCACGTCCGGTCGGCCGCGATGGGTGAGGGAGTCGACCCCCGCAAGGCCGAGCGGTTCGCGCGGCGCGTGCTCGTGCCGCAGACGCAGTGGGGCGACGAGGAGCAGGGCCGCATGGTCCTGGGCTACAAGTGCGCCGACTCCGGCATGACGCTGGCCGTCGCCACCGACCACACGATCGAGACCGCCAACGACTACACCCGGCGGGTGCAGGTCGAGGAGGACATGGCCAAGACCGTGTACCGGGTCTCGGCGCGCCAGGGCGTCCCGATCCGCGTCACCAAGGTCGCGGCGTACCACACCTCGCGCGGCGTCCCCTGCCGCGAGCTCGTCGACCGCTGCCGCCGCACGCTCGACCGCGTCGACGACGAGGGCGTGGAGCAGCAGTTCCGCGACCAGCGCCGCTGGTTCGACGCGTTCTGGGAGCGCTCGGACGTCGAGGTCGAGGGACAGCCCGAGGTGCAGCAGGCGGTGCGCTGGAACCTGTTCCAGCTCGCGCAGGCCAGCGCCCGCGCCGAGGGCAGCGGCATCCCGGCCAAGGGCGTCACCGGCTCGGGCTACGGCGGGCACTACTTCTGGGACACCGAGGTCTACGCGCTGCCGTTCCTGACCTACACCAGCCCGGCGTGCGCCCGCGCGGCCCTGCGGTTCCGGTACAACATGCTGCCGGCGGCCCGCAAGCGCGCCGGCCAGCTGACGCAGGAGGGCGCGCTGTTCCCGTGGCGCACCATCAACGGCGAGGAGGCCTCGGCCTACTACGCCGCCGGCACCGCGCAGTACCACATCGACGCCGACATCTCGTACGCGCTGAGCCAGTACGTCCACGCCACCGGCGACCACGACTTCCTCGAGCGCGAGGCCGTCGACATCCTCGTCGAGACCGCCCGCATGTGGGCCGACCTCGGGTTCTGGCGCACCGACGGCACCGGAACGTTCCACATCCACGGCGTCACCGGGCCCGACGAGTACACCACCGTCGTCAACGACAACCTGTTCACCAACGTGATGGCGCGGCACAACCTGCGTCGCGCCGCGCAGGCCGTCCACGAGCTCGAGGACCGCTGGCCGCAGGCGTACGACCGCATGGTCACCCGGCTCGACCTCCAGGCCGGCGAGGTCGCCGAGTGGGAGGCGGCCGCCGAGGCGATGGCGATCCCCTACGACGAGGTGCAGGGCATCAACCCGCAGGACGCCCACTTCGTCGAGCGCGAGGTGTGGGACCTCGAGGCCACGCCGCCCGACAAGCGCCCGCTGCTGCTCAACTACCACCCGCTCGTCATCTACCGGTTCCAGGTGCTCAAGCAGGCCGACGTCGTGCTGGCGCTGTACCTGCAGGGCGACGAGTTCACGCCCGAGCAGAAGCGCGCCAACTTCGACTACTACGACCCGATCACCACGGGCGACTCCACGCTGTCGGCGGTGGTGCAGTCGATCATCGCCGCCGAGGTCGGCTACCACGACCTCGCGCTGCGCTACTTCACCGCGGCACTGTTCGTCGACCTCGCCGACCGGCACTCCAACGCCTCCGACGGCGTGCACGTCGCCTCCACCGGCGGCGTCTGGAACGCGCTCGTGGGCGGCTTCGGCGGGTTCCGCGACTTCCGGGGCCGCTTCACCATCGACCCGCGCCTGCCCGACTCGTGGCCACGCCTGACCTACCGGCTGACGATCCACGGCAACCGGGTGCGCGTCAGCGTCACGCACGACTCCGTCGAGCTGACGATCGAGGAGGGCCAGGAGGTCCGCGTCTCCGTGCGGGGCGAGGACGTCACCGTGACGGCGGGCGCGCCCGTCACCGTCGCGCTCGACGGCCAGGGCCCGCGCCTGGACGGCATGCCCGACCCCTGGCCCACGCACCGGGCGGTCCGCGCCACGAACGGCGAGCTCGTCACCGCGTCGGTGCCGCACGCGGCCGGCCCCAACGCCTGAGACGGGCGTCAGCCGCAGGTCGAGCGGTCGCCGCCGAGCTCCTTCATGCCCGCGGCGTCGCCGGCACCGAACCGCCACGCCTTGCCGGTGAGCGTCGGGTACATGATCTGCTTCTTGCCGCGGGCGTGGCCGGCGCCGACGGCGTGGCTCAGCTCGTGCAGCACGGTGACGCGGCGGTTCCAGGCCTTGCGGTTGCCGGGGAAGCGCTTGGCCGGGTAGCGGTGCGAGACCGACGCGTTGAGGAGCACGAACCCGTCCTGCAGACGTCCGGCGGACGCCGAGGCGCCGCCGTAGCCGAGCTGGCGACGGTCGGTGAGCCAGTCGCTGTCCTTGCCCGGACGCGCCCACGCCACCAGCACGTCGACGCCCTCGGGGTTCGCGACGCCGCGCTGGGGCACCGCGGTGGTGTCGGCGACCTGACGGAACCGCAGGCCGCTGGCCCGACGGATCTGGCGGATCGACCAGCGCACCTCGCGCACGAAGGCCCGCTTGCCCTTGGCGTTCGCCCGCAGGTGGCGCGTGTTGATCGCGTAGGTGATCGTGCGGCAGGGGTCCCACGCGGCGCCCGGGACGAGCCGGGAGTGGTCCGAGGCCCGTCCGGCCAGCTTGTCGTGCGGACGCTGGGCCTGCGCGGGCGCGGCCGTCAGCGTCCCGCACGCCACGGCGAGCGCCAGCACGAGGACGGCTGCGACGCGGCGCGTCCTGGCGCGCGGGATCGAGTCGACCGCCACGTGTTCTCCCCCAAGATGAGTACCTAATCTTGAGTAGAACTGTAGAGAGCGCGGCGCCGGTCGGCAGCGCGCACGTCGGTTCTGGCCCCGATGGACCAGGGGACGTGGTCACCTCGGGCCAGGACGAGTCCGACGAACCGGATCGACCGGCGGGTCAGGCGCGGGCGGCGTCCTGGGGGACGCGGACGAGCAGGACGCCGGGCAGGATCTCGGCGCGCAGCTCGGTGCCCTCGCCGGCGGCGTCGCCGTCGAGCTGGCGGGCGGTGGGGCGGTCGGCGCGGAGCACCACGGTGCGGCCGGTCATCCGGTCGAGCCGGCCGTCGGTCCGCGGGCGCTTGCCGATCACCCGGTACGCGACGCGGACCCACCCGGTCATCCGGGAGGGCGAGATGACGACGACGTCGAGCAGGCCGTCGTCGACCTTCGCGTCGGGCATCAGGGGCAGGCCGCCCTGCAGGTGGCCGACGTTGCCGATCACGACGGTGCGCGCGCGGTGCTTGACGAAGGGGCCGTCGTCGACGGAGATCTCGACGCGGGTCGCGGGGTAGCGGACGAACTGCCGCACGCCCGAGACGACGTAGGCCACCCACCCGACGCGCTTCTTCAGCTCGTCGTCGGTGTTGTTCATGATCGCGGCGTCCAGGCCGAGCCCGGCCATCACGGTGAACGCGGTGGGCTCGAGGTCGTCGCCCTCGAGCGACACCAGGTCGATGGCGCGGTCCTGGCCGTTCAGGGCGACGTCGATCGCGTCGCCGACGTGGAGCGGGATGCCGAGGTTGCGGGCCAGCAGGTTGCCCGTGCCGAGCGGCACGATGCCGACCGCGACTCCGGTGCGGGCGAGCTCGTGGCAGACCGTGCGGACGGTGCCGTCGCCGCCGGCCACGATCACCAGGTCGGCGCCGTCGGACAGCGCCTGCTCGGTCATCGAGGTGCCCGGGTCGTCGGCGGTCGTCTCGTACCAGCGGACCTCGTGCCAGTCGGCCAGGCGTGCCCAGGCGGTCAGCCGGGCGGTGAAGGACGCGACGTCACCGACCTTGATCGGGTTGAGGACGACGGCGAGCCGCTTGCCGCCCGTGCCGGTGGACACCGCCTGCTGGGGCGTCTCGGCGACGGCGTTCCACATGGTGCCGATCCAGGCGGCCAGCGCCACCGCGGTGCCGAGTGCGAGCCCGGCGACCACGTCGCTGACGTAGTGGACGCCCAGGAGGACGCGGTCGGCGCCGACGACGAGCGCCAGCAGCACCCAGGCCGTGAGCAGCAGACGGCGGACGGCGCCCTTCTGCGTGAGCACGATCGTCAGCAGGACGAGGGTCGTGGCGAACATGCCCGCGGCCGCGGAGTGCCCGCTCGGGTAGGAGTACCCGCCGATGTCGGTGAGGGGCACCGTCCACTCCGGGCGGGGACGGTCCAGGATCCACTTGCTCGCGGGCGCGACGACCAGCTCGACGACGACCACCGCGACCAGCCAGAGCGCGATCCGGCGGTCGCGGCGCACGAACGTCACCACCGCGACGACCAGGAGCACGCCGCGCATCGCCCACGGCCCGAGCCAGAACGCGACGCCCTCCAGGAAGGCGATCCAGGTCGCGTGGCCCGCGCTGAGGTCGTACGCGGCGTCGGCGACGGTCTTGTCGAGGTCGATCAGCGGCTCGAAGCGCAGGCCCACCATCACGGTGAGCACCACCAGCAGGAGCGCCAGACCGCCGAGCAGCGAGCCCAGCAGCCGCGGCCGCGTCGGTTGGGCGCGGCGCAGGTCGATCGGCACGGTCGTCCTCTTCGTCAGGTGGGGCGGGCTCGGCCGCGTCGGGCGCGAACGTCCAGGTTAGAGCGTGCGGGCCGTCCACGTTGCGGGGACGGGGTGCCCGTGGTCGGCTTCGCGCATGCAGAGCATCGAGCGCACCGTCGGCGTGGATCGCCCGCTGGCGGCGGTCTGGGCCTTCCTGTCCGACTTCGAGAGCACCAACGACTGGGACCCCGGCACCGTGAGGACCGTGCGCACCTCCGGCGACGGCGGCCCCGGCACCGTCTACTCCAACACCTCGCGGTTCGCCGGCCGCCGGACGACGCTCGACTACACCGTCCTCGACCGCGAGGACGAGCGCCTGCTGCGGCTGCGCGGCGTGAACAAGGGCTCGACCGTGGTCGAGACGATGACGTTCGCCGGCGACGCGGCCCGCTCGAGCGTCACCTACCGGCTCGAGCTGACGCTGCGGGGCGCGGCCCGCCTGGCGGCGCCGGCCATGCCGCTCGTGCTCAGGAAGCTGGGCGACGACGGCGAGCGCGGCCTGCGCGAGGCGCTCGAGCGGCTCTGAGGCGCCGTCCGGTGCGCCGGGAACCGCGTTGACGACCGCCGATAGGCTGACGGCGTGATCGACGTACGCCTCCTCCGGGACGACCCCGACCTCGTCCGCGCCGCCCAGGAACGCCGTGGCGAGCCCACGGACGTCGTCGACGCGATCCTGTCCGCCGACGAGGCGCGGCGCGCGAGCATCGCGGAGTTCGAGCACCTCCGGGCCGAGCAGAAGCAGCTGAGCAAGCAGATCCCGCAGGCGCAGGGCGAGGAGAAGACCGCGCTGCTGGCGCGCACCAAGGAGCTCAGCGCGCAGGTCAAGACCGCCGAGGCCGCGCAGGGCGAGGCCGCGGCCACCTTCGAGACCCTGCTCAAGAGCCTGCCCAACGTCGCCGCGCCCGAGGCCCCGGCCGGCGGCGAGGACGACTTCGTGACGCTGGAGGAGGTCGGCACGCCGCGCGACTTCGCCGCCGAGGGCTTCGAGCCGCGCGACCACCTCGAGCTCGGCAGGCTTCTCGGCGCGATCGACGTCGAGCGCGGCGCCAAGGTGTCGGGCTCGCGGTTCTACTTTCTCACCGGCGTCGGCGCGCAGCTGGAGCTGGCGCTCGTCCAGCTGGCCATGAACAAGGCCGCGGAGTGGGGCTTCACGCCCATGATCCCGCCGTCGCTGGTGGGTCCCAAGGCGATGGAGGGCACCGGCTTCCTCGGCCAGGCGGCCGACGACGTCTACCACCTGGAGAAGGACGACCTGTACCTCGTGGGCACCTCGGAGGTGCCGCTCGCGGCGTACCACTCCGACGAGATCCTCGACGCCGACACCCTGCCGCGCCGCTACGCCGCGTTCAGCCCGTGCTTCCGTCGCGAGGCCGGCTCCTACGGCAAGGACACCAAGGGCATCTTCCGGGTGCACTGGTTCGACAAGGTCGAGATGTTCGTCTACACGACGCTCGAGGAGTCCTACGCGACCCACGAGGCGCTGCTGGCCTGGGAGCGCGAGTGGCTGGACGCCCTCGAGCTGCCCTACCGCGTCATCGACGTCGCCGCGGGCGACCTCGGCCTGTCGGCCATCCGCAAGTTCGACTGCGAGGCCTGGATCCCCACCCAGGGCAAGTACCGCGAGGTGTCGTCGACGTCGAACTGCACGCAGTTCCAGGCGCGGCGACTCAACACCCGCGTCCGCGGCGAGGACGGCACCCGTCCGGTCGCCACGCTCAACGGCACGCTGATGGCCTCCACCCGCACCATCGTGGCGATCCTGGAGAACCACCAGCAGGCCGACGGCTCGGTGCGCGTGCCCGCGGTGCTGCAGCCGTACCTCGGCGGCCGCCAGGTGCTGGAGCCGCTCGCGTGACGACCGTCCCCGCCCTGGTCGCGCTCGACGTCGACGGCACGCTCGTCGACGGCGCCAACCAGATGACCGACGCCGTCCGCGAGGCCGTCCTCGCGATCCAGGACGCCGGCGCGCACGTCGTCATCTCCACCGGACGCTCGATCCAGGGCGTGATGGACGCCGTCCGCAAGGTCGGCCTGACCGAGGGCATCGCCGTGGCCAGCAACGGGTCGGTGGTGTTCACCTACGACGCCACCGGTGCGTTCGAGGTCGTCTACGAGGTGACGTTCGACGCCCGCGAGGCCGTCAAGGTCGTCCTCGACCACGTGCCCGACGCCGCGGTGGCCGTCGAGGAGATCGGCGTGGGCTGGCGGATCAACAAGCCGTTCCCCGACGGCGAGATCAACGGGCGGATGATCGAGCAGACGATCGACGAGCTCGTCGAGTCGCCCGTCACGCGCGTCATCGTGCGCAGCCCCGAGTCGACCCCCGAGGACTTCACGGTGATGGCCGAGCAGCTCGGCCTGGCGGGCACGAACTACTTCGTCGGCTACACCGCCTGGCTCGACCTCGCGCCCGAGGGCGTGTCCAAGGCGTCCGGCCTGGAGGTCGTCTGCGAGCGCCTCGGCGTCGCGCGGGCCGACGTCGTCGCGATCGGCGACGGCCACAACGACGTCGAGATGCTGCGCTGGGCCGGCCGGGGCGTGGCGATGGGCGAGTCGCCGCAGGACGTCCTCGACGCCGCCGACGTCGTCACGGCCACGCTCGAGGACGACGGCACCGCCGTCGAGCTGCGGCGCTACCTGTCGTGAGCCGCGTCTGCGTCTTCACCGGGTCGGCCCACGGCACCGTCCCGGCTCATGCCGACGCCGCCCGCGCGCTCGGCACCCACCTCGCGGCCTGCGGCGTCGGGCTCGTCTACGGCGGCGGGCACGTCGGGCTCATGGGTGTCGTGGCCGACGCCGTCATGGACGGCGGCGGCGAGGCCATCGGCGTCATCCCGCAGGGGCTGTTCGACCGCGAGGTCGGCCACCACGGCCTGACCTCGCTCGAGGTCGTCCCCGACATGCACACGCGCAAGGCCCGGATGGCCGAGCTGTGCGACGTCTTCGTCGCCCTGCCCGGTGGCCTCGGCACGCTCGAGGAGCTCTTCGAGGTCTGGACCTGGCGCAACCTCGGCATCCACCCCAAGCCCGTCGTCCTCTACGACGTCGACGGCTTCTGGACGCCCCTGCGCGACATGGTCGCCCGGATGGTCGACGTCGGCTTCGTCTCGCCCTCCGCCGCCGAGGTGGTCGTGGTGACCCGGCCCGAGGAGGTCACCGCCCTGCTCTGACGAGAGGTTCGCCGCGGCACGGCGAGAGGTTCTCGTGCGTGGCCGAGAGGATGTCAGCGCGGCTGTGGCTTTGGCCGGTCGCCGCTACGGCGCCGATCCGTCGGTTCGGCAGCATCGATCCGCTCGGAGGCCGGTCGTGTGGCGGCAGCGTCACAGGGCGGATCGACACCGCCGAACCGACGGATCGGCTCCCTGGCTGGGGGGTCGTCAGCGATTGCTAGCGGTCGTCCTCGACGACGGCGTCGAAGGCGTCGAGGACCTCGTCGACGGTGGGGACGTCGGTGCGCTGGGGGGAAGGGCGCTGGGGGGAGTCGGCCTCGGAGGCGTCCTTGCGGGCGCGGCGGAGGTGACGCTTGACCGTCGACAGCGAGCAGCCGAGGCGGGAGGCCAGCTGCTCGAAGGTGTCGTCGGGGTAGGCCTTGCGGGTGGCCAGGACCGACGCGTGGTCCAGCGGGCGGCCCTCCACGCGCACGCCGGCGGCCTCGTCGAGGTCGTCGGCCTCGACCGTGACGCCGAGCGCACGCCGGATCCGGCGACGCTCACGGGTGGTGGTGCAGCCGACGTAGCCCGAGACGTCCACCTGCGCCACCGACCGGTACAGGCAGTCGACGAACAGCGGGCAGCCGGCGCACGCCTCGCGGGCGCGGTCGAGGAGCGCGCGGTACTCGCCCCACACGGCCTGCGTCACCTTGGACTGCACGGGCGGGTTCTCGAGGCTCTCGTGGCCGAACAGCTCGAGGTCGTGGGCGCAGGGCGGACCGGCCGGCGTGCTCGCCGGCTCCGGCTGCCGCGATGCCCGGACATCGATGCGCATGGACCCCCCGTCCTACGTGACCTGCCGACGACGGTGCTGCTCGGTCCGTCGACGACGCCGACCGCGGTGGCCGGGCACGCCTTCCGACGGTGCCCGACGCGCCCCGGTTCCTGGTCGCGCTACAGGTACATTCCACCACCGCTGGACGGGCCGTGGTCACCGGCTGTCGGGTTTTGCCCCGGATTGCCCGGCGCGGCAACGCCCGGAAGGGCGCGGCGCATGTCCTGCAGCTGGCTCTGGGCGGCGGCCTGCTGGGCAAAGATCGCGGCCTGGATGCCGTGGAAGAGGCCCTCGAGCCAGCCCACCAGCTGGGCCTGGGCGATCCGCAGCTCGGCCTCGGACGGGGTGTCGGTGCCGAACGGCAGGCTCAGCCGCTCCAGCTCGTCGACGAGGTCGGGCGACAGGCCGTCCTCGAGCTCCTTGACCGACATCTGGTGGATCTCGCGCAGCCGCGACCGGCCGGCCTCGTCGAGCGGTGCCGAGCGCACCTCCTCGAGCAGGGTGCGGACCATCGACCCGATCCGCATGACCTTGGCGGGCTCGGTGATCGCGCGGCTCTGCTGGGGCGCCCCGGCGTCGCCGGCCGGCTCGACCTCGACGGGTCTCCCGTCGGCCCCGACGACGGGGCCGTGGTGCTGCTGGCTGCTCTCCTGATCGGTCATGCGGCCCACCCTAGGACGGGCCTACGACGTCCGCTCGGGACCGTCCAGCCGGACCGACCAGCGCACGTCGCCCTCGCGCAGCGCGCACCCCGGGGCCATGCCGACGTGGTGCGCGACCCGCTGCGACGGGAGGTTCTGGGGGTGGATGAACGCGCACAGCTCGCGGGCGTCGAAGCCCTCCAGCCACGCGCACAGCGCGGAGACGGCCTCCGTGGCGTACCCCTGGCCCTGGTGGGCGGCGCCGACCACCCAGGCGGTCTCGACGACGCCGAAGTCGCGGTCGAGGGCGGTGGCCTGGACGGTGCCGACCGCCGTCGAGTCGCGCTTGAGCCGCACGACCCAGTTGAACCAGCCCTCCTCACCGTCGGGTGAGCTGCCGTAGACCTGGTTCATGAACCGCTCGCGCAGCTGCTGCAGCGTGGGGGGAGCCCCGCCGGTGTACCGGTAGAGGTCGGGGTCGGCGAGCAGCGGCTCCATCGACGGGGCGTCGCCGACCCTCAGCGGGTCCAGGCGCAGCCGTGCCGTGCGCATCGGCCCGACGACCGGCCACGTCCGCACGACCTCCATCCCGTCAGGGTCCTCCTCCACGGGGTCACCGTCCACGCGTTGCGCTGATCGGGGCGTCGGTCAACCCGACGCCCCACGTCGACACGTGCGCGTGCCCGGGCTGCAGCCGGGTGAGGTCGTCGCCGGTGTTCAGCGCGCCGGTGGGGCACGAGTAGGGCTCGATCGCCAGGGCGCTGCGGTCGGGCGGGGTGTACAGCTGCAGCCACGGCAGGCTCGTGCCCCACCACAGCCGCAGGTCGCCGAAGCCCATCCACGCGCGGTCCTGGTCGTCGCGCGGGGTGCCGTCGAACGCGTCGTCGAGGACGAGGTCGCCGAGGGGCCGCGGCGTCGCGAAGTCGTGCGCCGAGCCGGGCACCGGGACGCGTCCGGCGGGCAGCAGCCGGTCGTCCAGCACGAGCCGCTCGGTGGCGGGCAGCCACAGCGGCGTCTCGTCGATGGGGTCGGGGCTGGTGAAGTACGGGTGGAACCCGACGCCCCACGGCAGCACCGAGTCGCCGAGGTTGAACGCCTCGAGCAGCACCGACAGGCCGTCGGCCGAGAGCGTGTACGACAGCTGCAGGCCGAGACGGAACGGCCAGCCGGGGGCGTCCTCCACCCGGACGCCGAGCGTCGCCCAGTCCGTCCCGCTGACGGCCACGTGCCACTCGCGGTCGTCGACGAGCCCGTGCAGCGCCACCTGGGAGTCGGCGTCGTCGATGCGGAGCCGGTGGGTCTCTCCCTCCCAGGTGTAGGTGCCGCGGTCGACGCGGCCGGGCCACGGCGCCAGCAGGTCGCCGGCGTACGGCAGGTGCTCGCCCGGTCGGCTGCGGCGCAGCACCAGGTCGCGTCCGTCGTGGGTCAGCGCGGCGAGCGCCGCGCCGTGCGGGTCGATCACGGCCTGCCACGGCCCGGACGCGAGGGTGATCACGACACCCCGAGCCCCCACGAGCCGCGGTGAGACCCGCCCGGCTGGAGCACGACGAGGTCGGCGCCGCTGCGCAGCGCGTCGGGCCCGCAGGTCTGCGGCTCGACCGCGAAGCAGGTGCGGTCGGGCGAGGTGAACACCTGGAGCCACCCGTAGACCGGCTCCCACCACAGGCGCAGGTCGCCCACGTGGGCGGCGTGGTTGCCGTCGTCGCGGACGTCGAGCTCGGTGAACGCGGTGTCCAGCTCGACGCCGCCGAGCCGTCGCGGTGTGCGGAAGTCGTACGGCGTGCCGCCCACGTCGTGCTCGTCGACGGGCAGCAGCCGGTCGGGGGTGACCTCGACGTAGCGCGAGGCGCCGAGGTCGAGCTCGACGTCGTCGGCCACGCCGCCGGGCACGAGGTAGGGGTGGAACCCGGCCCCGTAAGGGGCGGGCACGTCGCCGGTGTTGGTGGTCTCGAGCGTGACGGTCAGGCCGTCGTCGCCGAGCGCGTAGGCGATGGACGTCGCGAGCCGGAACGGGTAGCCGTCCTGGGGCGGCACCTCGCAGGTGAGCCGCACCGACGACGCGTCCTGCTCGGCGACGTCCCAGACGGTGTCGAGCACCAGTCCGTGCAGGGCGTTGTGCCGCTCGGGCTCGTTCAGGGCCAGCTGGTGCTCCCGGCCGGCGAACGACCAGCGGCCGTCGGCCACGCGGTTGGGCCACGGGACGAGGACGTCGCCGCGGAAGCGCATCTCCGACGGGCCCTCGCGGTCGACGACGAGCGCGCGGTCGCCCTTCAGCAGCCGGACGAGCGCACCGCCGCGGGGGTCCACCGCCGCGCGGTGAGGGCCGGCGGCGATCTCGAGGTAGGTGCTCACGGGACGAGCAGCACCTTGCCGGTGTGCGACGACTCGTCCAGGATCCGGTGCGCGTCGGCGACGTCGGCCAGCGGCACGGTGGTGTGGATGATCGGGCGGACGGTGCCGTCGTCGACGAGCGGCCACACGTTCTCGACCATGCTGCCGATGATCAGCGCCTTCTCCTCGGGTGGACGCGCCCGCAGCGACGCCGCCATCACGGCGGCGCGCTTGCCGAGGAGCTTGCCGAGGTCGAGCTCGCCCTTGGTGCCGCCCTGCATGCCGATGACGACCAGACGGCCCGCGGTGGCGAGGGTGTCGACGTTGCGGCCGAGGTACTTCGCGCCCATGTTGTCGAGGATGACGTCGGCACCGCGACCGTCGGTGGCGGCCTTGACCTCCTCGACGAAGTCCTGCTCCCGGTAGTTGACCAGGACGTCGGCGCCGAGGTCGCGGCAGAAGTCCAGCTTGGCCTGCGACCCGGCGGTGACGGCGACCTTCGCGCCGAGCGCGTGGGCCAGCTGGACGGCGATCGTGCCGATCCCGCTGCCCCCGCCGTGGACGAGGAGCGTCTCGTCGCGCTGCAGCGCGGCGGTCATGAACACGTTGGCCCAGACCGTGGCCGTGACCTCGACCAGGCCGCCGGCGTCGACGAGCGAGACGCCCTGCGGCACCCGCGCGACCTGGCCGACCGGGACGTTCACCTTCTCGGCGTACCCGCCGCCGCTGAGCAGCGCGCACACCTCGTCGCCGACGGCGAACGCGTCGACGCCCTCGCCGACCGCCGAGACCGTGCCGGAGCACTCGAGCCCCAGCACATGGGTGGCGCCCTTCGGCGGGTCGTAGGCGCCCTGCCGCTGCATGACGTCGGCGCGGTTGACGCCGGCCGCGGCGACGTCGATCAGCACCTCCCCGGGACCCGCGACGGGGTCGTCCAGCTCGGTCACGACGAGGGCGTCTGGTCCGCCCGGTTCCTCCACGATGACGGCACGCATGCTCACACCGTACGCCGGGCCAGCACCTCGAGCGTGAGCACCATCGCGACGGCCTGGGCGGCCAGGATGCCCACCAGCACGACGATCTGGGCGGCGCCCGCCTGCACCGGCGAGCCCCCGCCCAGCAGCACGCCGACGAACGCCCCGGGCAGCGTCACCAGGCCGACGGTGCGCGTCTGGTCGATGCCGGGCAGCAGCGCCTGGGACGCGAGCGGGCGCGTCAGCATCAGCGCCGCGTCGCGGGCGGGCAGCCCGATGGACAGGGCCGCCTCGTGCTCGCCGCGCCGGTCGACCAGGGTGGCGACGGCGAGCCTGCCGAGCTGGGAGGTGCCCGTCATCGCGCCGCCGATGACGATGCCCGAGACGGGCAGGACGGCCGCCGGGTGCCACGGGACGGCGCCCGTCAGCGCCACCACGCCCAGCACGGGCGCCACCCCGCACGCGATGGGCAGCACGGCCCACCAGGCGCGCGGGCCGTCGCCGCCGATGCGCCCGGCGGCGGTGAAGCCCGCGACGGCGAGCATGAGCAGCACGAAGCCCGCCGTCCACCAGCCCGACGCCAGGACGAACGCGAGCACCGACGACACCACGGCCAGCTGCACGACCGCGCGCCCCGACGCCCACGCCATGTCGCGGGCGCTGCCGAGCCGTCCCACCCAGGCGACGCCGACCGCGATCGCCACGAGCAGGACGACGGCCGCGGCCAGCGACCACGGGCTCGTGGAGACCACGGCGGCTCAGTCCTCGGAGGGCCAGGCGGCCACGAGCTCGAGCACCTCGGCGGTGACGGCGTCGACGTCGGCAGCCGTGCCGCCACGCTGCGCCGCCGCGTACCCGATCAGGAAGGCGGTGACCGGCGCGGCCGGACGCTCGACGGCGTGCGCGACGTCGCGGGTGGCGTCCAGGAGGCCCTTGAGGTCGACGGGCGTCTCGATGCCGAGGGCGTCGCGGACGTGGTCGGTCCAGGTGGGCAGGCTCATGGCTGGGACGGTACGTCCTGCGGCTCGTCGACGTCGCGGGCCTCGTCGCCGACGGCGGGCACGAGCACCACGCGCAGCGGCGCGAGCAGCGACCTCATCGACCCGCCGGCCCAGGAGTCGCGCCGAGACGCCACCTCACCGAGCCGCGCGGTCTCGACCACGGTGCACAGGTGCTGGACGCGTCCGGCCGCGTCCACCAGCGACGACGGACGGTGCTGCGCGGCGTCCAGGAGCCGCTGCACCGTGGCCGGGGTGACGTGCGGCAGGTCGGCGGCGAGCAGCACGACGCGGCGGGCCGTCAGGTGGGGGAGCGCGGCCACGACGGCCTGCGCGGGCCCCGACCCGGGCGGGTGCTCGCGCACCCACGTGACGTCGCGGTCGTCCGCCAGCGGACGCTCCTCGCCCACCACGACGACGCGGCCGGCGCCCTCGCACGCGGCGAGCACGCGGTCGAGGAGCGTCACCCCGTCGACCACCACGCGGGTCTTGTCCGACCCGAACCGCCGCGCCGCCCCGCCTGCGAGCACCACCGCGTCGAACCCGTCCTCGCTCACCCCGCCCACCCTAGGGCCGCTCCTCCCGCCCGTTGACTTCCGCGTCAGTGACCTGTGGGGCACGCCGACAGGTGACTCAGGCGGAACTCAACGGGCGGGGTGGGCCGGGGACGCGGGGCTGGCACCATGGGCGGGTGCACGTCGCCCTGATCCAGATGAGCGCGACGACCGACTCGGGACGCAACGCCGAGCTGGTCGCCGCGGCCCTCGACGACCTCGAGCCCGGGCTCGACCTCGTCGTGCTCCCGGAGGCGTCCATGCACGACTTCGGCGACGCCGACCACGACCTCGCCGCCGCGGCCGAGCCGCTCGACGGCCCGTACGCCCGGCTGCTCGGCGAGCACGCCGCCCGACTCGGCGCCACGATCGTCGCCGGGACCTTCGAGCGGGTCGAGGGCGAGGACCGTCCGTTCAACACCCTGCAGGTCCACGGCCCCGACGGACGGCTCGCCGCCACCTACCGCAAGTGCCACCTCTACGACTCGTTCGGCTACCGGGAGTCCGACCGGCTCCTCGCGGGGCAGACCGACCCCGTCGTGGTCGACGTCGCGGGCCGCCGCGTGGGCCTGATGACCTGCTACGACCTGCGGTTCCCCGAGCAGGCGCGCCAGCTGGTCGACGCCGGCGCCGACGTCCTGTGCGTCCCGTCCGCGTGGGTGCGCGGGCCGCTCAAGGAGGACCACTGGGAGACGCTCGTGCGCGCCCGCGCGATCGAGAACACCGTCGACGTGCTCGCCGTCGGCCAGTGCGGACGCACCTACGTCGGTCGCACGATGGCCGTCGACCCGCTCGGCGTCGTGGTCGCGTCGGCGGGCGAGGCACCGGCCACCGTCCGCGCCACCCTGTCGGCCGAGCGCCTCGAGCAGGCCCGCAGCACCAACCCGTCGCTGCGCAACCGTCGCCTCCCCGCCGGCGGTGACGGGCGGTGAGCCACGAGACGCCCGTGTCCGGCGGCCGTCGACGTGCGGCACAGGCCCCGGGGAGCCGTCGTCGCGAGTCGACGACGCTCGGCTACCTGCCGCCGGTCCGCGAGCCGCGGTTCTCGCCCACGGTGGTGCGCCGCTCGTCGGTCACCACCTGCGTCGTGCTGTTCGTGCTGGGCTCGCTCGCGGCCTCGACGGCCGTCGTCGCGACGCCGCTGCCCGACTGGGTGAGCCGCGCGGGCGCCGTCGTGCTCGTCAACCTCTACGCCGTCGTCCTGACGTACCGCGCCGGTGGGCGCCTGGCCGTCTGGCCGCCCCTGGTGGTGGTGCTGACGGTGCTGACGCTCGTCACCGACCTCGCCTGGGCGCTGTCGATGCTGGCCGTGGTGACCGGTGTGCTCGCCGCGGTCCTGGCGGTGGTGATCACCAGACCCGCGGTGCGCACCTCCCGCGTGGTCGGGGAGTTCGCGATCGCCGTCGTCATCGGCCTGTCCGGCGGGCTCGCCGTCGCCGCCTGGAACGCGCCCGTCGTCTACCAGCGGTTCAACCTGCTCGTGCTCGCGCTGTCGCTGGTGCTGACGTTCGCGATCGTGTGGAGCCTCGGTGCCGGCCTGCACGGCCTCGGCCAGCGCGGCTTCGTGCTCATCGTGGGCGGCGCGCTGCTCATGACGCTGGTGCTCGCCTACAGCAGCGCGGTCCGCGCGTACGGGTCGCCGGTGGTCGTCGACTCCCTCGACTCCTCGTTCGCCTGGCTGCGCGACACCATCGGCGGGGTGCCGCGGCCGGCGCAGTTCCTGCTCGGGCTGCCCGCCCTGGTGTGGGGCATCGGCACGCGCGCCGACCGCCGTCAGGGCTGGTGGATGTGCGCGTTCGGCGTCGTCGGCACCGCGACGATGACCACCCAGTTGGTGTCCACCGACGCGATGCCCGTCTACATCGGCCTGTCCGAGCTCTACTCGATCGTGCTCGGACTGCTCATCGGCCTGCTCGTGCGCCGGCTCGACCCCGGCACCCGCGGCGCGAGCGGTGCCCGCGCGCGCCGCGACACCCCCGAGACCGTCGTCCGCCCCGAGCCGGAGCGCACTCGACCCCTGAAGTAGGCGTGGACCATGATGGAGGTCCACCCCCGGAGAGGACACCCATGGCGCAGGAGACGCAGATCGTGGCCGAGATGGTCGCGAACGTGTGGAAGATCGTCGCCGAGGAGGGCCAGGCCCTGTCCGCGGGCGACACCGTGGTCATCCTCGAGTCGATGAAGATGGAGATCCCGGTGCTCGCCGAGCAGGACGGCACCGTCACCGCCGTGCGCGTGCACGAGGGCGACGTCGTCCAGGAGGGCGACGTGCTGGCCGTCCTGGCCTGACGCTCGCCGCGGCCGGGTGCGAGGATGGGTGCCCGGCTCGGGCACTCGTCCGCGCCGTGGAGGGGTGCCGGAGTGGCCGATCGGAACCGCCTTGAAAGCGGTCGCTGGCAGTGATGTCAGCCGCGGGTTCGAATCCCGCCCCCTCTGCCAGACCAGCCACCGGTGACCAGGGGATCGAGGAGCAGATGAGTGGAGCGTCCGCGCCGGCGCCGGTGCCGGCGACCGTCTACCGCCTCCACCGGGCCCACGCGATCCGCCTGTTCGGGCTGCGGATGCTCCTCGCCGCCGCGCTCGTGGTCGTCGCGGCGATCGTCCTCGGGATCTCGGACGGGTCGGGCGCGCTGCGCGTCGTCGGCTACGTGCTCGCGGCCCTCGTCGTGGTCGCCGTGCTCGGGGCCGTGCTCGTGCTCGCGCGTCCGCCCGTCGTCGTGCGCCTCGACGCCGCCGGCTACCGCGTCCGGCGCGTCCCGGACTGCGGCGTCCAGGCGGCCCCGTGGGCGGCGGTCGCCGACGTCACCACCGGTGCCGACGAGCTCGGCCGCACCATGGAGGTCGAGCTGACCGACGGCGGGCACACCACCGTCCCGCTCGTGCTCGTCGCCAAGGACGCGCGCCGCCTGCTGCTCGAGGTGCGCGAGCGCCTCGACGCCGCGCACGGCTACCGGCCGCTGTCGTAGGGCTCCCGATTCGCCGCCGCCCCGGGCGACCTAGTAGCCTGCTCTGGCCGCTGTCCCCGCCACGGGATCCGGCGAGGAGGTGTCGCATAGTGGCCTAGTGCGCCCGCCTGCTAAGCGGGTTGAGGATGAAACCTCTCGCGAGTTCAAATCTCGCCACCTCCGCCACCAGCAGCACGCACGGCCCGCGACCACCGGTCGCGGGCCGTCTGCGTGCCGCGTCAGTCGTCGCTGGTACGGACGTCGCGGTGCGCGGCGAGCAGCTCGACCTCGGGGCGGCCGGCGACGAACCGCTCCACCGCGTCCAGCACGTCGACCACGTGGGACCGGTCGGCGGCCACCAGTGCGACGCCGACGCCCGCGCGGCGGTGCAGGTCGAGGTGGTCGGTCTCGGCCGAGGCGACGTCGAACCGCCGGCGCAGCTCGCGCACCAGGGGCTTGACCACCGCGCGCTTGTGCTTGAGGGAGTGCACGTCGCCGAGCAGCAGGTCCGTCTCCAAGGTGCCGATCCACACGGGGTCACCCTAGGGTCGGCGACATGACCACTTCGGAGAACGCCACCACCCTGCTCGGGCTCCACACCGCCCCCGAGCTGCTCACCGTCGTCAACGTCTGGGACGCGATCACCGCGAAGGTAGCCACCGACGTCCAGGGCACGAGGGCGCTGGCCACCGCGAGCCACTCGATCGCCGCGTCCTACGGCTACGAGGACGGCGAGAACATCCCCGTCGACCTGATGATCGAGGCCGTCGGCCGCATCGTGGGCGCCACGTCGCTGCCCGTCAGCGCCGACCTCGAGTCGGGCTACGGCGACCCCGCCGGGACCACGCGCAAGGCCGTCGGCGTGGGCGTCGTGGGCGCCAACCTCGAGGACCAGATGAAGCCCCTGGCCGAGTCCGTCGCGGCGGTCGAGGCCGTGCTCGAGGCGGCCCGCGCCGAGGGCGTCCCCGACTTCGTGCTCAACGCCCGCACCGACGCCTTCGTCAAGGGCGGCGACCGCGACCCGGCCGACGTCCTCGCCGACGCCGTCGAGCGCGGCAAGGCCTACCTCGCCGCGGGAGCGCCGGTCGTGTTCGTGCCGGGCAAGCTCGACGAGGACCAGATCAGGACGCTCGTCGACGCGTTCGGGCCGCAGAAGCTGACCACGATCGCCGTCCCCGGGTCGGTGCCGCTGGCCCGCCAGGCCGAGCTCGGCGTCGCGCGCGTCTCGTACGGCCCGTGGTCGCAGCGCGTCGCGCTGACCGCGTACGAGGACCTCGTCATCGACGTCAACGCCGGCGGCGGCCTCCCCGAGGGCACCCGCCCGCTGAACTGATCCCATGACGCAGCAGACGGCCCACCGACGTCGTCCGACCATCGCGGTCGTGACGGCGGGGTGGGCCCTGCTCTTCGGGCTGGTGCACCTGGTGTGGGCGGCCGGCTGGACCGTCGGTCTCGGCCCGGAGGCCGACGGCGGCTTCTCGGGCTGGTTCCTGGCCTACGACCTCGTCGCGGCCGCGGGCTGCCTCGTCGCGGCCTGGTGGGCGTGGAGGCCGTGGGTGCCGGGGGTCGCGCTGGCCGCGTTCGTCCTGGTGGTGCGGGCGGTGATCGGTGTGGGTCAGGCTGCCGCCGACGTCGGGCTGGGCAAGGACGTGCTCACCCCGACCTCCTGGGTGGAGGTGGTGTTCGTCGTCGGCGCCGTGCTCTTCGTGCTGCGCCTGCGGGCCGCCCGCCGCTGACCCGAGTTGCCCGGGCTCCGGTCGCCGGGCACGCTCGGGACCATGGCCACCATCGCGACCGCCGACCGGGTGGAGCTCGACGAGCTCCTCGACTTCGTCCGTCCTCGCCACAAGGCGACGTTCGTGACCACGCGCAAGGACGGGCGGCCGCAGATGTCGCCGGTGTCGTGCGGCGTCGACGCCGAGGGCCGCGTGGTGATCTCGACCTACCCCCAGCGCGCCAAGGCGTCCAACGCGCGGCGCGACCCGCGCGTCTCGCTGGTCATCCACTCCGACGACTGGGACGGCCCGTACGTCCAGCTCGACGGCACCGCCGAGGTGCTCGACATGCCCGACGCGGTCGAGCCGCTGGTGGAGTACTTCCGCTCCATCTCCGGCGAGCACCCCGACTGGGACGAGTACCGCGAGGCGATGGCCAGGCAGAACAAGTCGCTGATCCGCGTGACGATCGACCGCTGGGGTCCGATCGCCACCGGGGGATTCCCGCCGGAGAACGCCCCCTCATGAGGTGGACCGTCGCCGAGGCCGGCCCGGCCGACCCCGACGACGCCTGGGAGAAGTACGCCGACCCCGACCGCTGGGCCGAGTGGTCGCCGCAGGTTCGCTCGGTCGAGTCGTCCGCGCCGCGCCTGACCGCCGGCATGACGGGCGTCGTCCAGGGACCCCCGCTGGTCCGGGTGCCGTTCACCGTCGAGGCCGTCGACGAGGCCGCCCGCACGTGGGCGTGGCGCGTCAAGGTCGGCCCCTTCAAGGTCAGGCTGCGCCACGAGCTGCTCGCCAGCGCCGAGGGCACCGTCGCGACCCTGACGCTCGACGGCCCGGCCCCGTTCGTCCTCCCCTACGCGCAGCTGGCCCGAGTGGCGCTCGTGCGCCTCGTCGCGTGACCGCGACCCACGGCGGACCCACGTCCCTGCACTGGTGGATGGCCGACCGCACCCACGACGGCGACGGCCGCGCACCCTGGGTGCTCGGCCAGTTCCCCAACGGCGCGATCTGGGTCTTCGTCGCTGCCACCGTCCTGCGCTGGACGCCCTGGGACGCGATCGACACCGAGCTGCGCTACGTGGGCCGCGGCGCCCTGATCGTCTGGGGCCTCGACGAGCTCACCCGCGGCCACAGCCCGCTCCGCCGCCTCCTGGGCGCCCTGGTGCTCGGCTGGCAGCTGGTGGCGCTCCTGACCACCTGACCCGTCCCCGGCCCACCTCCCCCGCTCCGGCCCACCCCCCCGTCCGCGATCTGAAGCCTTTGCGGGGTTAAGAGGGGGTCTTAACCCCGCAAAGGCTTCAGATCGCGGACGGGGGAGACGCGGAGACGGCGGAGATGAGGCGGACGGCGCGCTGCACCATGTCGTCGGCCGACTCGCCGGGGTGGTCGAGCCACCAGTCGACGAGGGCGTCGACGATGCGCAGCCAGACGACCGTCATCGCGTCGCGGTCGAGGGCGTCGGTGACGCCGGCCAGCGTGAGCATCTCGCCCACGCCGTCACGGGCGAGGTCGACGATGCGTCCCTGGTACGCCTGCCGTGCCTCGCGGGTCGGCCCGTCGGTGGGTGCGGACGCGTCGAAGATCAGCCGCCAGGTGTACGGCCTGGGCTCGAGGGTGCCGAAGACGGCGGCCAGCGTCAGCAGGCCGCGCTCGAGCCCGACGCTCGGCCCGCGGGCGACGTGCTCCATCGCCTCGACGAGGGTGCCGGTGGCCCGGCGCAGGCACGCGGCGAACAGCGCGTCCTTGGCGCCGAAGTACTGGTAGACCAGCGGCTTGGAGATCCCCGCCTCGCGGGCGACGACGTCGACGGACGTGGCCGCGTAGCCGTCGGTGCCGAACCGTCGGTCGGCGGCGTCGAGGATCTGCGCCTCGCGGTCGGCGCGGGGCACGCCCTTGGTCCCGGTCGGCATGCGTCGGACCCTACCGCCTGAACTGACCTCGTGGTAACTTACCCGGCAGTCAGTTGGACGGAGGAGGACCCGTGGGATCGTTCTGGGACCCGTTGCAGAACCCGACGCTGTTCGCGGCGCCGTTCTTCCTGCTCTTCATCGGCATCGAGCTGGCCGCGTACCGGTTCCTCGAGACCGACGAGGGCGAGCGCGGCTACGACGCCCGCGACGCGCGCACGTCGCTGCTGATGGGCCTGGGCTCGGTGGTCTTCCTGACCGCGTTCAAGCTCGCGACGCTCGTCGTCTTCGTCGCCGTGAGCGTGCACCTGGCGCCGTGGCACCTGCCCACCGACACCTGGTGGTACTGGGTGCTGCTGATGGTGGTCATCGACCTGGCCTACTACTGCAACCACCGCTTCGTGCACCGCGTGCGCATCGGCTGGGCCGCCCACCAGGCGCACCACTCGAGCGAGTTCTTCAACTTCACCACCGCGCTGCGCCAGAAGTGGAACCCGTGGAGCGAGTTCCTCTTCTGGCTGCCGTTCCCGCTGCTCGGCTTCGCGCCGTGGACGCTCTACGTGGCGTTCTCGTTCAACCTGATCTACCAGTTCTTCGTGCACACCGAGCGCATCGACAAGCTGCCGCGTCCGGTCGAGTACGTGCTGAACACGCCGTCGCACCACCGCGTCCACCACGGCAGCGACCCGCTCTACCTCGACCGCAACTACGCCGGCATCCTCATCGTCTGGGACCGGATGTTCGGTTCGTTCCAGCCCGAGGTGCACCGCCCGACGTACGGGCTGCTGAAGGTGGTCGACACCTACAACCCGCTGAGGCTCGAGTACGGCGAGTACGTCCAGATGGTGCGCGACGTCCGCTCGACGCCGCGCTGGCGCGACAAGCTCGGCTACGTCTTCGCGCCGCCGGGCTGGAAGCCGGAGGGCACCGGCGACGCCGCGGACGTGTCCGCCCGCTGACGCCGCCGGGTGCCGTCAGGCCAGCGGGTCGACGGTGCCGTGGTCGCCGACGGACGCGGCGAGGCGTCCGAGGTGGAACCGGCGGTCGCCGAGCGCGTGCTCGAGCGCGGTCAGGTGGCTCATGTAGTGGCCGACGGAGTACTCCGCGGTCATCGCGATGCCGCCGTGCAGCTGGATCGCCTCCTGGCCGATGTGACGCCCGGCGCGACCGACCTGGAACCCGGTGCGGGCCGCGGCCTCGCGGGGGTCGGTGCCGGAGTCGAGCACGAGCAGCGCCCACGACGCGATGCTGCGTGCCAGCTCGAGCGACACGTACATGTCGGCCGCGCGGAACGTCAGCGCCTGGAACTTGTTGAGCGTGACGCCGAACTGCTTGCGCGTCGTCAGGTAGGCCGTGGTGGTGTCGAGCGCGACCTGCATCGCGCCGACGGCCTCCTGCCCGCGGATGATGATCGCGCGGGCCTGGGCCACCTCGAGGTCGGCCGCACGGTCGACGTCGGCCGCACCCAGCGGGGTGCCGACGGCACCGTCGAGGACGACCTGCGCCGCGCGTCCGCCGTCGTGGAGGGCGTAGCCGGTGCGGGTGACGCCGTCCGTGGTCGGGTCGACCACGAACAGTCCGGTGCCGGCCGGCGTGGCGGCGCTGACGATCAGCAGGTCGGCGCGCGCGCCGTGGGCGACGGGCTCCTTGGTGCCGCTCAGACGCCACTGGCCACCGTCCTCGCGGGCGGTGACGGCGCGTGCGACCGGCTCCCACCGGCCCCCGGGCTCGGTGTGCGCGAGGACGGGGATCAGCGTGCCCTCGGACAGCGGCCCGATGATCGCGGCCTTCTGCTCGGCGGTGCCGAGGTCGGCGACGAGGCCGCCGGCGACGACGACCGCCTCGACGAACGGCTCGGGCGCGATGACGCGACCGATCTCCTCGGCCACCAGGCCGACCTCGACCGGGCCTGCGCCCATGCCGCCGTCGGCCTCGGAGAAGGGCAGCCCGAGGACGCCCATCTCGGCCAGCTGGGCCCAGACGCCGGAGTCGAAGCCGGGCTCGTCGGAGACGACGGCGCGGCGACGCTCGGGGTCGTAGGCCTTGGTCAGCAGCCCGCGGACCGCGTCTCGCAGGGCCTTCTGCTCGGAGTCGTAGGTGAAGTCCATGGCTTCCTCACAGTCCCAGGATCGACGAGGCGATGATGCTGCGCTGGACCTCGTTCGACCCGCCGTAGATCGAGGCCTTGCGGTAGTTCAGGTACTGCGGCGTCGCGACGCGCGCCCAGTGGGGCACGTCCGAGCCGTCGGGGGCGCCGGAGGCCAGCGAGGCCGGGCCGGCGACGTCGACGACGAGCTCGGTGACGGCCTGCTGCAGCTCGGTGCCCTTGAGCTTGAGCACCGACGACGCCGGGTGCGGCTTGTCGCCGGCGGAGTTGGCCGCGACGCGCAGCGCCGTCAGCTCGAGCGCGAGCACCTCGTTCTCCAGCTCGGCGAACCGGGCGGCGAGCAGCGGGTCCTCGAGCAGCGTGCCGCCGTCGGGCAGCTTCTCCTGGGCCCGCTCCTTGGCCTGCGCCAGGAGGCGCTTGGTGGAGGCCACCGGGGCGACGCCCACGCGCTCGTTGCCGAGCAGGAACTTGGCGTACGTCCAGCCCTTGTTCTCCTCGCCGACGAGCTGGTCGGCCGGGACGCGGACGTCCTCGAACCAGACCTCGTTGACCTCGACGCCGCCGTCGATCAGCTCGATCGGACGGACGGTGACGCCGGGCGACGTCATGTCGATGAGCAGGAACGAGATGCCCTGCTGGCGCTTGGGGGCGTCGGGGTCGGTGCGGACCAGGCAGAAGATCCAGTCGCCGTACTGGCCGAGCGTGGTCCAGGTCTTTTGGCCGTTGACGACCCACTCGTCGCCGTCGCGGACCGCCGACGTGCGCAGCGACGCGAGGTCGGAGCCGGCGTCGGGCTCGGAGAAGCCCTGCGACCACCAGATGTCGAGGTTCGCCGTCGGGGCCAGGAAGCGCTCCTTGAGCTCGGCGGAGCCGAAGGTGGCGATGACCGGGCCGACCATGTTGGTGTTGAACGACAGCGGCGGCGGCACGCAGGCCTGCAGCATCTCCTCGTGCCAGAGGTGCTTCTGGAGCTGGGTCCAGCCCTTGCCGCCCCACTCGGCGGGCCAGTGCGGCACGGCCAGACCGGCGGCGTTCAGCACGCGCTGCGCCTCGACGATCTGGTCCTTGCTCAGCTCGCGGCGCTCCGCGACCGCGTCACGGATCTCCTGCGGGACCTGGGTGGTGAAGAACGTCCGCATCTCCTCGCGGAACGCGGCGTCCTCCGGGGACAGCTGCAACCTCATAAGTGCCTCCAGCACACGACGACGTCACCACCGTTGTACCACGGTGACTAAGCGGTCGCTTAGTTGCTGTGGCCCCCGTCACCCTCGAGCTGTCGGTGCGTGGTGATGCCCGGGCATCCCAGCCACCGACAGGTCAGGAGGCGAGGTAGCCCTCCAGGCGGTCGGCGACCCCGGACGGGTCGGCGATGAACATGGTGTGGCCGCCGTCGATCTCGTCGGGGTCGGTCCCGAGCCGCTCGCGCACGACGCGGCGCATGAAGTCGAGCGGGAAGACGCGGTCGTCGCGGCCGACCAGGACGCGGGTGGGCACGTCGGGCCACGTGTCCAGGGGCCAGGGCTCGAGCGACGTCTGCGAGAGCTGGTCGCGTCCGGCGGCGAGCGCGGCCTCGGCGACGGACCGTGGCACGCCGTTGTAGAACGTCTCGATCGGGTCGCCGGACAGGTCGGCGTCGTGGCCGGTGGCCGCCCACCAGTCGCCAGGGGTCTCGCCGGGACGCGGGACCATCGCCGCGAGCATGACCAGCGCGGTCGCGCGGTCGCCGAGGCGGGCGCACACCAGCGGGCCGACGAAGCCTCCCCACGAGTGGGCGACCACGAGGACGTCGTCGGCGCCCTCGGTGCGCTCGACGACGGCGTCCGCGAGGGCCCACAGGTCGGCCTCGGGCCGGTCGAACGGCAGGTCGACCGCCGACGTCGTGTGCCCGCGGGCCTGCAGCTCGGCGGCGAGGAGGTCGAAGGCGGAGCCGGAGTCGCCCCCGCCGTGGACCAGCGCGATGTGCGTCATCGTCCGATCATGCCCCCTGACGCACGAGTTGTCGGTGCCTCACAGGGCCATGACCCTGTGAG
>NZ_JBMGQR010000040.1:0-37313 GCF_049059935.1 Solicola agrisoli
GACGGTGGTGGTGCCCGGGCGCAGCGCAGCCATCTCGCAGGTGTAGCGGCTCGCGAGCACGAGCGGGCGGCGGCGCGCCGCGAGCCACGAGTTGATCGAGCCCGACGCCGACACGTTGCGGTGCGCCGCCACGGGCACGGTCACCCCGACGGCGCGCCTCACCAGCTCGGCGTCGTCGAGGTGGCCGGTCACCTCGAACCCCACGCCGAGGTCGCGGGCCAGGTCGTGCAGGTCGGCGACGTCGCGGTCGTGTCCGTCGGCCACGTCGCCGAGAGCGACCACCCGCGCACCGCGGCCGACCTCCGCGACGGCCCACAGCGCCTCGGCGTGCCCCTTGCCCGGGTAGACGAACCCCAGCAGCGCCACCACCGGGTCGTCCTCGTCCCACCGCGCCGGCAGCGGCACCGGGACGACCGGCAGCGGCACGACGCGGACGGGTGACGACGGCCGCGCGCCGAGCGCGAGCAGCGCGTCCCGCTCGTGCTCGCTGTTGCAGACGACGCCGCGGGCCGCCTCGACGACCCGTCGGTAGACCTCGGCCCGACGCGCGAACCGCGCCGCCCCGTCGGTCGGCTGCGGCACGTCGTGCAGCGTGACGGTGGTCGCCGTCGCCTCGATCACCTCGACGCCGAGGTCGCCCAGCAGCCCGTCGGTCAGGTGCACGTGCAGGCGGGGCCGACCGGCGGGGTCGCGGACGGTCACCGCCCCCACGGCCTCGGCCACCTGGGCGGCGTAGCGCGTCACGCCGTGCCGCTCGGGGCCGAGCAGCAGGTGGTCGGGCGGGGTCATGCGCGTTCGAGCAGCGCGAGGGTCGGGCGGTGCCGCTCGAGCGCCTGCGCGACGACGTCGGGGTGCTCGGCGTACCAGGCCAGGTGGGCGCGCGTGACGTCCTCGTCAGGCACCCCCTGGCCGCCCACGACCCAGTGGTCGGTGGGCTCCACGTCGAGGCCGAACGCGTCGCGCACCGCCGCGAGCCTCGGCGCGTGCAGGTGGTCGAGCAGCGGACGTCCCGGGTCGGCCCACGTCGGGACGAGACCGAGCCGCTCGCGCACGCGGTGCGCCAGCTCGCGCCAGACCGGGTTGCCGGGGTGGTTCAGCGTCCGGGCGTCTGCGAAGGTCGGCCGGTCGATCAGGTCGGACGCCACGACGGTGCCGTGCGCCTCCTCGCGCCGCCGCAGCTCCCCCTGCGACGCGGCCGCGACGGCCAGCACCTGCGACGGGGTCGGCGTCCAGCGCCCCTGGGCGGGGTCCGACGCCGTCAGCACCGTGCGGAGGTCGTGGTACGGCACCACCGGCGGCGACAGCCCCGGCTCGGACGTGGGCCGCACGAGCACGTGCGTCGGGTACAGGCCTGCCACGCGCACCACCGGCACGACGACGGTCGTCGCGCCCGCGGGCAGCGCGGCCACGAGCTGGCCGGTGCCGATCGGCAGTCCGCGGTAGTCGTCCCGCACCGGCTGGGTGACGAGGTGCCGCGTCGCCCCGAGCAGCCGGCGCAGGTGCGGCACGTCGGCGGCGACGAGCTCGTGGACGGGCGGGATCCGCACGGCGCGGACGTCGTCGCCCTGCAGCACGATGCGCAGCGACTCGGCCTGGCAGTTCCCGTGCACCAGCAGCAGGTCGCCCCGGGCCGCGGTGCGCGCGGAGTCGTAGAAGTCGCCGAAGTGCGCGCGCCGTCCCTGGTCGACCTCCACCGCCTCATCCTCGCGGTCCGTCCGGTGTCGCGCCCGACGACGCCGTAGCGTCCGGGGGGTGATCCGCGTCGTGTCCGTCCCGTCCGGCCACCCGTACGTCGCGGCGACCACCGGCCCCGACGTCGAGGTGCTGCCGGACCCGTCGCCGCCGGGCGCCGCGCCGGGGGTCTGGTGGCCACCCGTCGTCTTCGACGCGCGCTGGCTGCGCGACCACGCCGACCGCTTCGACCTCGTGCACGTGCACTTCGGCGTCGAGTCCTTCCCGCTCGACCACGTCGCCGAGGTCGTCGCCACGCTGCGCGACCTCGGGCGGCCGCTGGTCGTCACCGTCCACGACCTCGCCAACCCCCAGCTCGACGACCAGACCCTCCACCTCGCGCGCACCGGCCTGCTCGTCGGGTCCGCCGCCGAGGTCGTCACGCTCACGTCGTCGGCCGCCGAGGAGATCGCGTCACGCTGGGGACGGACGGCGACCGTCCTCCCCCACCCGAGCCTGCTGCCCGACGACGCCCCGCTGCCGGACGTCGTGACGCCCCCGCGCCCGGTCGTGGGCGTCGACCTCAAGGACCTGCGCCCCGACGTCGACGCGGTCGGCGTGCTCGACCTGCTCGCCGGGCTCGACGCGGACGTCGACGTGCGCGTCGCGATGCGCGACAGCACCCGCGACGTGGCCGTCCGCGACGCCGTGCGCGAGCGGTGCGGCGGCGCTCTGCGGCTGACCGAGCGCGGACGCCCCGACGACGCCGAGCTGCACGCCTGGATCAGCGGTCTCGACGTCGCGGTGCTGCCCAACCGGCACGGCACCCACTCGGGGTGGCTCGAGCTCTGCTGGGACCTCGGGGTCGAGGTCGTCGCCCCCGACACCGGCCACTACGCCGGCCAGCACGGCCCGGACGACGGGTGCCGCACCTACGCGGCCGGCGACCGCGCCTCGTTCGCCGAGGCCGTCACCACCGCGGTCGCCCGCGCCACCCGTCCAGGCACCCCCGAGCGGGACGACGTCGTCGCGGCCCGTCGTCGTCGTCGCGCCCGCGAGCGGGACGACGTGCACGCCGCGCTCCGCGAGATCTACGCCCGCGCGCTCGCCGCTCCCCGCCCCGCTCCCCGTTGACTTCCGCCTCGGTCGGCACCTCGGGCCACCGAGAGCCGACTGACGCGGAACTGGACGGTCCGGGGGTGGCCGCGGTCAGCCGTCGGTGGCGCGGCGCTCGGCGTACGACCCGAGGGCGGCGTCGACGCGGGACGTGTCCCAGCCCTCGGTGAGGGCCTGGCGGAGCAGGTCGGTCTGGGCCAGCGGCGTCATGCCACCGACGGGCTGGTCGAGGTCGAGGTTGGTCGGGAACGGGTAGCCCTCGGCGGCGGCCTCGACGGCGTGGTCGACCAGGTCCGCGTCGAGACCGGCGGCCAGGCGCTGGGCGAGCACCGGGTAGACCGCCCTGCTGACGCGGGCACGGTCGACGGCCTCCATCGCGCGACCGAACGCCGACGACACCTGCAGCAGGTTGGCCACGCGCTGCACGTCGGCCGACACGTTCGACCCGGCCCCGTGGAACAGGGCGGGGTTGAAGAACGCGGCGTCGCCCTTGGCCAGCGGCAGCTGCACGTGGTGCTCGGCGAAGTGCGCCTGGAACTCGGGCAGGCGGTAGGCCAGGTAGCCCGGCTCGTACTGGTGCGAGTACGGCAGGTACAGCGTGGGGCCGCTCTCGACGGGCATGTCGGAGTGCGCGACGGCGCCCTGCAGCGTCAGCACCGGCGACATCAGGTGCACGTGCGCGGGGTAGCGCGACGCGACCTCGTTCGACAGGAACCCCAGGTGGTAGTCGCGGTGAGGGTCCTGGGCGACACCACCGGGACGCACCACGTTGACCTGCGAGGTCACCTGGTAGCCCGGTCCGAGCCACGCCCGCGACACCAGGGCCAGCACGTCGTTGGCGTAGTAGTCGACGAACGCCTCGGGGTCGCGGACGGCGAGCTTCTCCAGCGCGTTCCAGACCCGGTCGTTCGCGCCGGGCTTGGCGAAGTGGTCACCGGCCGTCGCGCCGCTCGCGTGCTGGTCGGCGATCATCGCGTCGAACGCGGCGGTGACGCGGTCGACGACGGACAGGTCGGTGAACGCGCCCTTGAGCGCGACGACACCGGGGCCCGACGTGAGCGCGCGGACGAGCTCGTCCTCCACGGCGTCACGCCCGGCCGGCGTCGCGCTCGCGGAGCGCAGGGACGCCGACTCGTAGACGAGGACGTTCTGCTCCACGCGGTCGGCGTGCGGGAAGTCGGCCAGGTCGGTGCGCTGCGCGGTCAGCGCGGCGAAGTCGTCCACGTGGCAGTCGGACTCGGAGAAGCGGGCGCGGCGGGCGCCGTCGAGGGTGGCGGTCATGGGCTCCACGCTAGACCCGCCGCGAGGGGCGATGATGGGCCAGAACACCTCAGAAACACCTCAGGAGAACCCGTGCCGCACCCCTACCGGATCCGCGAGATCGCCGAGCAGTCCGGGCTCAGCCTCGCCACCGTCGACCGGGTCCTGCACGGACGTCCCGGGGTGCGGGCGTCGACGGTCGCCGAGGTGCACCGGGCCATCGCCGACCTGGACCGGCAGTCCACCCAGGTGCGCCTGGCCGGTCGCACCTTCCTGGTCGACCTGGTCATGCACGCGCCCGAGCGGTTCAGCGGCGCCGTCCGCACGGCGCTCGAGGCCGAGCTGCCCGACCTGCGCCCCGCCGCCGTCCGCACCCGGTTCCACCTGCGCGAGGCGGCACGCCCCGACGACCTCGCCGCCACCCTCGACCGCATCGGGTCGCGGGGGTCGCACGGCGTCCTGCTCAAGGCGCCCGACCACCCCGCCGTCGCGGACGCGGTCGGCCGCCTCGCCGACCGGGGCGTCCCCGTCGTCACGCTCGTGACCGACCTGCCGACCAGCCGCCGCCTGGCCTCCGTCGGCATCGACGACCGCGCCGCCGGAGCCACCGCCGCCTATCTGCTGACGCAGTGGGGCGGCGACGGAAGCGTGCTCGTCACGCTCAGCAGCAGCGCGTTCCGCGGCGAGGGCGAGCGGGAGGCCGGGTTCCGCGCCGCCCTGGACGAGATGGCACCGGGCCGCCCGGTGCGCGCCGTCACCGAGACCGACGGGCTGGACGCCACCATGCTGCGCGAGGTCGCGCGAGCCCTCGACGACGACCCGCGGATCGACGCTGTCTACTCGATCGGCGGCGGCAACGTCGCCACGCTGCGGGCGTTCGCCGACGCCGGACGCACCTGCCGAGCCTTCGTCGCGCACGACCTCGACGCCGACAACACCCGGCTGCTCCGGGAGCGCCGGGTCTCCGCGGTGCTCCACCACGACCTGCGCCGCGACGTGCGCCGCGCGTGCCGGATGGTCATGCAGGCCCACGGCGCGCTGCCCGGAGTCCCCTCGTCGGTGCCGTCCGCCGTCCAGGTCGTCACGCCGTTCAACGAACCGCCCGCGGTCTTCGCGTCCAGGTGACCTGGCCCACCACACGTCTGGGTGAGGCAGGCCCACGTCCTCTCCTCCACGTGGATGACCTGACATACGCACGTGTCCAGATGGCGAGACCGCTCAAAAGTCATTCAGACCAAAAATCCCGGCGCAGGCCTCCAACGGCGGCGTTCCGTGCGCCCGAGTGACCCCGTTCACGACCCGTTCACGAGGTCCCGACCGAACCGCTCCGAAGACCCGGTGACACCACGAGCACCACCCACCACCGTCTCCCCGGAGGACGTCCATCGTGACCCCACACCAGCAGCCCGGCGCCCCAGCGCACCGGACGCCGTCGTGGCCGACGAGAGTCGCCGCCGCGTTGCTCCTCGCCCTCGGCCTCGCCGTCACGGCCCCGCTCGCCGCGCAGGCCGCCCCCGTGGCCGCCGTCGCGCAGGCGGTCGCGCCGTCCGACGCCGGCGACCCGATCCTCCCCGGCGGCGGCACGTCGAGCGACCCGCTCACCGGCTCCACCGGTGGCGGCGACGCCCAGGGTCAGGTGGCCCCGGCCCCGCAGGCACCCGCGCAGCCCTCGGCCGCACCGACGTCGGCGTTCGGGTGGGTGGCCGTCGGCCTGCTGGTCGGGATCTCGCTGCTCCTCACCGTCATCGCGTTCACGACACTGTGGTGGATGCTCCACGCCTGGAGCACCCCGGACCGCCTGCAGTCCACGCGGTTCAGCCGTCGCGTCTCGCCCGACGACCTGCCGCGGATGAGCCTGCTGGTGCCGGCCCGCCACGAGGAGGCCGTGCTCGGCCACACCCTCGACCGGCTCGCGGCCACCAGCTACGAGGACGTCGAGATCCTCGCGATCATCGGTCACGACGACCCCGGCACCGAGGACGTCGCCCGCGCCGCCGCGCGGCGCCACCCGGGCCGCGTGCGCGTCGTCATCGACCACAGCGTCCCCAAGAACAAGCCCAAGGCCCTCAACACCGCGCTCGCCGAGGTCACCGGCGACATCGTCGGCGTGATGGACGCCGAGGACGAGGTGCACCCCGAGCTGCTCGCGAACATCGCCGGCCGCTTCGCCGAGACCCAGGCCGACGTCGTGCAGGGCGGCGTCCAGCTGATGAACTTCGACAGCACCTGGTGGTCGCTGCGCAACGTGCTCGAGTACTACTTCTGGTTCCGCAGCCGCCTGCACTTCCACGCCGGCCAGCGCTTCATCCCGCTCGGCGGCAACACCGTCTTCGCCAAGACCGACCTGCTCCGCGAGGTCGACGGCTGGGACCCCGAGTGCCTCGCCGAGGACTGCGAGATCGGCGTCCGGCTCTCGACGCGCGGCGCCACCGTCGCCGTCGCCTACGACCCCGAGCTCGTCACCCGCGAGGAGACGCCCGGCAGCCTGACGTCGCTGCTCAAGCAGCGCACCCGGTGGAACCAGGGCTTCCTCCAGGTGCTCGGCAAGGGCATCTGGAAGCAGCTGCCCACGCGCCGCCAGCGCCTGCTGGCCCGCTACACGCTGTCGATGCCGTTCCTGCAGGCCGTGACCGGCGTGATGATCCCGATCTCGGTCGCCCTGGTGCTGTTCGCCAAGGTGCCCGTCTGGGTCACCCTCATCACCTTCCTGCCGATCGTGCCGACCATCGTCACCGTCGTCGTCGAGGCCGCCGGGCTCAACGAGTTCGCCAAGGCCTACGACGTCAAGGTGCGCCTGCGCGACTACGTCAAGCTCGTGCTCGGCACCATCCCGTACCAGGTGTTCCTCGCCGCAGCAGCCGTCCGCGCCGTCGTGCGCCAGGCCCGCGGTGACGGCAGCTGGGAGAAGACCGAGCACACCGGCGCCCACATCGGTGCGACCGACGCCCCCGCCATCGCTGCCCGAGAGGAGCTGGCTGCCTGATGACCGATCTCCTGACGCGTCCCGCCACCGGCGACGCCACCCCCGAGCCCACCGGTCCCCGCCGCCCGTCGCGCCTGCGTCGTGCACCGCACGCCCTGCGCGCGTGGGCCGGACGTCACCGCAAGGAGCTGTACTGGCTCGTCCCGCTGACGGTCCTCGGCGTCCTCGTGCAGGCCGTCGGCATGTACGGCGCGCCGCAGCGCATCGACGACGAGGGCACCTACGTCGCCCAGGCCTGGGCCGTGCTCAACCTCGGCGAGCTCGCGCACTACACGTACTGGTACGACCACCCGCCGCTCGGCTGGCTGCAGCTCGCCGGCTTCGCGGCGCTGACCGGCGGCTTCGGCCGCGGTGCGAGCGCCATCGAGGTCGGTCGCGACTTCACGCTGGTCGCCCAGATGATCAGCATCATCCTGCTCTGGACGCTCGCCCGTCGCCTGCGGATGCCCCGCTGGGCCGCGGGCCTGGCCGTCGCGATCTTCGCGCTGTCGCCGCTCGCCGTGCAGTTCCACCGCGCGGTCTACCTCGACAACGTCGCGACCCCGTGGATCCTGGCGGCGTTCGTGCTGGCGCTCAGCCCGCGCAAGAACCTCGGCGCGGCTGCTGCAGCCGGCGTCTGCTTCGGCATCGCGTGCCTCACCAAGGAGACGTCGCTGCTGCTGCTCCCGCCGCTCGCGTGGCTGATGTGGCGCAACGCGCACGTCTCGACGCGTCGCTACACCGTCGCCGTCGCGGCCTCGCTCTTCACGCTCGTCGGCGTCTTCTACATGATCTTCGCGGCCATCCGCGGGGAGCTCTTCCCCGGCCCGGACCACACCTCCCTGTGGGACGGCGTGATGTTCCAGCTCGGCGGCCGCGACACGTCCGGCAACCCGTTCTCGGACGGCACGCTGGGCAACCGGACGCTCGACATCTGGATGCAGCTCGACCCGGTGCTGCCGGTCGTCTCGGTCGTCGCCGCCGTGGGCGCGCTGCTCGTCAAGCGCATCCGCCCGCTCGCGGTGGGCTACCTGCTGCTCCTCGTGATGATCCTGCGTCCCGGCGGCTACCTGCCCGTCCCCTACGCGATCCTGCTGCTGCCGTTCGCGGCACTGCTCGTCGCGGGCGTCGTGCACGCCGCCTGGAGGGCCCGCCCCCAGCGGGTCGACCGCCGCGTCACCCGCAGCGCCACCGCCGTCGTGGGCACCGCGCTCGTCGTGGTCTCGGCGATGTTCTGGGGCCCGCAGCTGCGCGGCCTCTGGCTCGCCCCGCTCGACGCGCCGATGGCCGACGCCACCAGCTGGATCGAGACCAACGTGCCCACCGACCAGCGCATCCTCACCGACGACGCCCTCTGGGTGGACCTCGTCTCCGAGGGACGCGACCGGAACGACGTCGTCTGGTACTACAAGCCCGACACCGACTCGGCCGTCCAGTCCGGGTGGCAGGGGTACGACTACGTGGTCTCCACCGACTCGGTGCGTGCCGACCCCGAGGCGTTCCCGACCCTGGACGGCGCGCTGAAGAACTCGGTGCCCGTCGCCAGCTTCGGCAGCGGCACCCAGCTCGTCGAGGTCCGCCGCGTGCAGGCCGGTGCCAACGACGCCGACGCGCTCACCGCGTCGGCCGAGGCCCGGGCCACCGCCGGTGCGGCCCTGGCGCGCAACCCCTCCATCGAGCTCTCGGACCAGGCCCGCCAGCAGCTCCAGGACGGTCGCGTCAGCGGCGGCCTGGTGGCGATCCTCGCGACGGTCGCCCAGCGTGGCCCGATCGGCATCGACGCGTTCGTCAGCCAGCCCGGTGAGGACGCGGCGAACCAGCCGCTCCGCTCGGCCGAGCTGGTCGACGCCGACGGCACCCCGCTCGACGGGGACCGGGCGACTGCGATCGAGACCCTCGTGGCCGGCCAGCCCGCACCGTTCGACGCCAGCGTCGACCGGTCCGGCTCCGGCTCGGTCGAGCTGATCGCCCCGATGCCCCGATGACCCGCACGACGAACCCGACCCGTTCGACCCCGATCTCCCGAGGAGACCTGATGACGAACCACCGCACCACGCGCCGGGCACCCGCCCGCCGCACGCTCGCCCTGCTGCTCACCGCCCTGCTCGCCGGTGGTGCGGCCCTCGCCGCGCCCACCGCAGCCCAGGCCGACGCGCCGGCCAAGGTCGCCACCGAGACCTCCTGGGTCCGCGCCGGCCACCTGGTGCCCGGCATGGCCGGTGTCCAGGTCGACCTCACCCCGATCGACGGCGGCGCGTCCGGCGAGGCGTCCGGGTCCGACGAGGCCCCCGCCGCGCCCGACGAGAACGGCGTCAAGGTGATCGCCGGGGACGTCGAGTACGGCACCATCGGCGACTACATGCAGGTGCCGTCGGGCCCCTACACCGTCTCGGTCCGCACCCCCGGCTCGAGCATGTCCGACACCCCGCTGCTGTCGGCCACCATCGACGCCAAGCCCGGCGCCGGCTACACGATCGCCGGCCTCGGCACGAAGACCGAGCCCCAGGTCAAGGTGCTCGACGACGACCTGACGCCCCCCGCGCAGGGCTCGGCCCGCGTCCGCCTGATCAACGCCACCGCCGACGTCGGCTCGCTCGACGTCTCGGTGAACGGCGGCGGGCTGCTCGCCCAGGACGCCCAGCGCGGCGTCCCCACCGGCTACGCCGAGGTGCCCGCCGGTGACTGGACCCTCGACGTCACCGCCAAGGCCGACGGCCAGCCCGTGAAGAGCGACGTCACCGTCGACTCCGCCGCGGTCTACACCCTGGTCGTCACCGGCACGAGCGCCGACAAGCTCAGCGTCTCGCCGGTCGTCGACGCGAGCGGCACCGCCACGATGCCCAGGAAGGCGCCCGAGACCGGACGCCCGGGCACCGCGGAGTCGACCTCGACGCTGACCCCGGTCGCGCTGTCGCTGGGCGTGGTCGCGATCCTCGGCCTCGGTGGCCTGGCCGCGGCTCGTCGCCGCGCCACCCGATGACCCTGGGGACCCGCGCCCGCCGTTCCATCCTGCTGGGCACGGGGGTGCTCGCGATCGTGGTCGCGGTGCTCGTGGGCCTGGCCCTGCGCGACACCGGCAGCCCCACGCCCGGTGCGACGAGCGGCGGCGAGGTGGCGCGCGTCGACGACGCCGACCCCTCGGCGTCGTTCCTGAAGACGTACGTCGACCCCGACGGACGCGTCGTCCGGCGCGACCAGGGCGACGACACCGTCAGCGAGGGCCAGGCCTACGGGATGCTCGTGGCCGCCGGCAGCGGCGACCGTGACGCGTTCGACCGGATCTGGACCTGGACGCAGCAGAACGTGCTGCGCCCCGACGGCCTGATCGCCTGGCGCTGGGCCGACGGCGCCGTCGCCGACGACAGCTCGGCCTCGGACGCCGACCTCGACGCCGCCCACGCGCTCGTCGCGGCCGGCCGGGAGTTCGACGAGCCGCGCTGGACCGCCGACGGCGTCGCGATGGGCCAGGCGGTCCTCGACGTCGAGACCAAGGACAGCGCGATCGGCCGCGTGATGACCGCGGGCTCGTGGGACCAGACCGCGCCCTACAGCCTGAACCCGTCGTACACCTCGCAGCTGGCGATCGCGCGGCTCGACGCGGCTCGGCCCGACCCGCGCTGGGACGAGCTGGCCGCCGGCCAGCGGGCCCTGCTCGACGGGCTCGACACCGACCTGCCGCCGGACTGGGTGAAGATCGAGGACGACGGACGGCTCGCGCCGCTCCCGCCGCCCGCCACCCGCTCCAACGGCTCGCGAGTGGAGTTCGGCCTGGACGCCGTGCGCACCCCCATCCGCGAGGCGACGGCCTGCGAGCCGCAGGACGTCACCCGCGCCGCCGACTGGGCGCCGCTGCTCGTCAAGGACCCCGCCGACGTGCGAGGCACCTACGACCTCGGCGGCAGCCCGACCGTCGAGTGGCAGCACCCCGTCGCCCTCGCGGCCGCCGCCTCGTCGGCCGCCGCCGACGGCGACGCCACCGCGGAGCAGGCGCTGATGGAGCGGGCCGTCGAGCTCGACGCCGAACAACCCACGTACTACGGCTCGGCCTGGGTGGCCCTCACCTCCGAGCTGCTGCAGGACGACAACCCGCTCGGCTGCGACGCAGCCGGCACAGGAGGACGGTCATGAAGGCTCTCATCGTGGTCCCCACGTACGACGAGGCGGAGAACATCACCACGCTGCTCGACCGCGTGATGGAGGCCGAGCCGCGCGCCGACGTGCTCGTCGTCGACGACGGCAGCCCCGACGGCACCGCCGACCTCGTGCAGGCCTGGGCCGAGGACGAGCCGCGCGTGCACCTGCTGCGCCGCACCGGCAAGGGCGGCCTCGGCAGCGCGTACCGCGCCGGGTTCGCCTGGGGCCGCGACGCCGGCTACGACGTGCTCGTCGAGATGGACGCCGACCTGTCGCACCCCGCCGACCGCCTGCCCGCGATGCTCGACGGCACCCGCGGCGCGGACGTCGTCATCGGCTCGCGCTACGTGAAGGGCGGGGCGACGGTCAACTGGCCCGCCTCGCGGCAGCTGATCTCGCGCGCCGGAAACACGTACGTCCGACTCGCGCTGGGTCTCGGCGTCTCCGACGCCACCGCGGGCTTCCGCGCCTACCGGCTGTCGGCCCTGGAGAAGATGGGCGTCTGGGACCTCACGTCGGACGGCTACTGCTTCCAGGTCGAGGGCACCCACCGCGCCGTCCGCGCCGGGCTGAAGGTGCGCGAGGTGCCGATCACGTTCACCGAGCGCGAGCACGGCACGTCCAAGATGTCGCGCGCGATCGTCGTCGAGGCGCTGTGGAAGACCACGCTCTGGGGCCTGCGCGACCTCGTGCGTCGATCGACCCCGCAGCGTCGCGGTGCGAGCGTCCCGCGCCGGCTCACCGCGGGCGCCGTCCTCGCCCTCGTCACCGGCATGCTGGTGTGGGGCGTCGCCAGCGCGTCCACGTCGCCGTCGACCACCTCGGACGGCAGCACGTCCACGGGCTCGGCGCCGAGCAACCCCGGAAGTGCCGAGGCCGACACCGCTCCGGTGCCCGTCGAGGCCGAGGCGGGTGCACCGCAGCGGATCTCGATCCCGTCGATCGGTGTCGACTCCGACCTGCTCGACCTCGGCCTGGACGCCAAGGGCGAGCTCGAGGTGCCCACGCCCGCCCAGGCGGGATCGGCCGGCTGGTACTCCGGCGGCCCGGCACCGGGCGACCCCGGCCCGTCGGTGGTCGTCGGTCACGTCGACTCCGTGAACGGCCCGGCGGTCTTCGCCGACCTCGGCGACCTGGAGGCCGGCCAGGAGATCGACGTGACGCGCGCCGGCGGCGTCGTCGAGAGGTTCGCCGTGCGAAGCGTGACCGAGGTGGAGAAGAAGGAGTTCCCCACCGACCAGGTCTACGGCCCCACCCCGGGCCCCGAGCTCCGCATCATCACCTGCGGCGGCGAGTACGACCAGGAGCAGGGCTGGAAGGGCAACGTGCTCGTCTTCGCCACCCCCGTCTGACCCCCTTTCTCGAGGAAGGCACCACCACCATGCCCGTCACCGGCACCCGCTGGACCGACCTGCGCCACCGCGCCCACCGCCTCGCGCGCGAGGTCGCGCTGTTCGGCATGGTCGGCGGGCTGGGCTTCGTCACCGACGTCGGCCTGTTCAACGTCCTGCGCTCGGGCGAGGGCGCCCTGCTGGCCGACAAGCCGCTCACGGCCAAGGTCGTCTCGGTGGTCGTGGCCACGGTCGTCACCTACGTGGGCAACCGCCAGCTCACCTGGCGCCACCGCCCGCGGGGCGACCGTCGGCGCGAGCTGGTGCTGTTCTTCGTCTTCAACGGCATCGGCCTGGCCATCTCGGTCGGTGCGCTCGCCGTCTCGCACTACCTGCTCGGCCTCACCAGCCCGCTGGCCGACAACATCGCCGCCAACGGCGTCGGGCTCGTGCTCGGCACCCTGTTCCGGTTCTGGGCCTACCGCACGTTCGTGTTCCCGCCCGGGGAGGTCGCCGACGAGGACGGCCCCCGGCAGGTCGAGGAGGACGTCGTCCTCCCCCGCGCCGCCTGACCGCCGGCCGGCGACGGCACGCGAGGCGTCAGGCGCTGTCGCGAAGACGCACGCGGGAGCGTCCGCGGCGGGCGGCCTCGCGCTCGGAGGCGGTCATGCCGCCCCACACGCCGAACGGCTCGCGCACCCTCATCGCGTGCTCCAGGCACTGCTCGATCACCGGGCACGTGGCACAGACCGCCTTGGCGGCGTCCTCGCGCGCGTCCCGCTTGGGGCCACGCTCGGTCGCCGGGGCGAAGAAGCATGCCGAGTCCATGCCCGAGCAGGCGGCCTCGTACTGCCATTCCCAGTTCTCCTGCAACGGCAGGGGAAGTCGTTCCACGGTCATCGGTCCACCTCCACTCGCATGTCGTCGAGTAGATCAGACCTACGAGCCAAAGCACGAGAATGTGCGTAGAATTCGAGGCTCGACGACCGACAGGACCTCACGGCCATGACCGAGCCCTCGCAGCAGCCTCCCGACGACGTGATCTCGCTGGGCCAGCTCAGCAAGCTGCTCGGCGTCCCGTCCACGACCTTGAGGTCGTGGGAGGACCGCCACGGGGTCGGCGCCACGGTGCGCACCGACGGTGGGCACCGTCGTTACACGCCCGCGGACGTCGGCCGTCTCACCAGGATGAAGGCGTTCGTCGACGACGGCACGTCGCCCGCCGCGGCGGCCCGCATCGTCCTGGCCACCGGGTCGTCGTCCCCCGACCTCGAGCACGCCGGCGACCTGTCGCCCGAGGTGTTCCCCGCGGTCATGGTGGCGGCGGCCGAGAAGCTGGACGTCGCCGCGTGCCGCACCCTGATCCGTCGCGCGCTCTCGCGCCTCGGCGTCGTGCGCGGGTGGACCGAGCTGATCGTGCCCGCCCTGGACGCGATCGGGCGCGAGTGGTCGGCCGGGAGGCTCGGCATCGAGTCCGAGCACATGGTGAGCCACGTGCTCGCCGCCGAGCTGCGTCGCATCGCGGTGACCGCCCGGCGCGGTCGCGCCCGGACCAAGGTGGTGCTGGCCACCGCCCCGCCCGACCAGCACTCGCTCCCGCTGCTGGCGCTCGAGGCCGCGCTCGCCACGCACGACGTCGAGGTGCACGTCCTGGGCGCCCAGCTGCCCACGCCCGCGCTCGTCGGTGCCATCGGCACCCTGCGACCCGCCGCGCTGTTCCTGTGGTCGTCGCTCGGTGCGGACGAGTCGTGCGTCAAGGCCGTCAAGCAGGAGCACCCCCGCACCCGCATCGTCCTCGGCGGCCCCGGCTGGCGGTCCCGCACCGACGCCGCCGTCGGCGACCTGCAGCAGGCCGTCGAGCGCCTCACCCAGTCGGCGTCGCGCTAGCCGGAGGTCAGGCGGTGCAGACCGCCCAGCCGTGCGGCGGCAGGCGGAGCGATCCGTCGGCCAGCGCGCCGGCACCGACCTCGACGCGCGCCGCGTCGGCCACCGGCAGGTCGACCGGCTCGTCGAGCAGGCTGAGGGCGACCACCACGGCCTCGTCGTCGCGGCCGATCCGGAGCACGAGCGAGCCGTTCTCCAGGTGCAGGACGTCGGCGCGGGCCGTCCGCAGCCACGGGTGGCGCCGGCGGAACCCGAGCAGCGAGCGGTAGAGCTCGAGCACCTCGGCGCCCGAGCCGTCGAGGTCGTCCGGTGACGCCGGCATCTCCGGACGGACGGCGTCGTCGCCCCCCAGACGGTCCTGCTTGACCGCCTCGAGGCCCAGCTCGTCGCCGGCGTAGACCGACGGGGTGCCGGCCAGGGTGGCGAGCAGCGCGACGGCGTGCGGCAGGTGGCGCCGGTCGCCGACGGCGGTCGCGATGCGGGTGGTGTCGTGGTTGCCGAGGAACGTCATCGGGACGAAGGTCTCGAGCAGCTCCTGGTGCCGCCCGAGGGCGTGGGCGAGCTCGAAGAAGTTGCCCTCGGCGATGCCGTGCCAGATGCCCTGCCAGAGCTCGTACTGCGTGACCGAGTCGAGGCCGGACTCGGCGACGATCGCCGCGTAGTCGCCGTGGATGACCTCGCCGAACACGAGGACGCCGGGGTGCGCCTCGCGCACCCGTGGCAGCACGCGCGCCCAGAACGCCGGCGGGACGGCGTAGGCGGCGTCGAGCCGCCACCCGTCGGCGCCGCGGTCGAGCCAGTGCACCATCACCTCGACGACCAGGTCGACCACCGCGTCGGAGCCGTGGTCGAGCTCGACGAGCGCGTCGTGGCCCTCGAAGACCCCCACGTGGGCGGGGTCGCCCCCGAACCACGTCGCCTGAGGCGCGTCCGGGCCCTGCGCGAGCAGGGCCTGGAAGGCCGGGTGCTCGCGACCGACGTGGTTGAACACGCCGTCCAGCACCAGCGACAGGCCCCGGTCGTGGGCGGCCACGACGAGCGCGTCGAAGTCCGCGTCGTCACCGAGCCGGGGGTCGATGCGCAGGTGGTCGACGGTGTCGTAGCCGTGGGTGGACGAGGCGAAGACCGGACCCAGCGCCAGCACCGAGGCGCCGAGCGAGACGGCGTGGTCGAGCCAGCCCACCAGCCGCGGGAGCCGGTGCTCGACGTGGACCTGCGGCGCCTCGGGACGGATCGGCGCGCCGACGAAGCCCAACGGGTAGACGTGCCAGACGATCGCGTGCTCGACCCAGGGCTCCACCACCTGCTCGGACGAGGGCGTCACCCGTCGGCGGACCCGTCGAGCACCCGTCGGGCGGTGCGAACGAGCGACCCGCCGTCGCGCTCGCTCCGCTCGACGAGGAGGTCGAACGCGGTCGCGACGTCCACGCCCTCCAGCTGGGCGATCAGGCCCTTGGCGCGCTCGATCGGCACCCGGCTCTCGAGCGCGGTCTCGAGACGGTCGGCGACGACGTCCGACCCGGTCGGGGCCGAGCTCTGCATGAGCGCGATCGTGGCGACGTCCGCGAAGGCCTGCACGGTCGCCGCGGCCTCGGACGTCGCGGGCTCGGGTCCCCAGAAGACGCTCAGCGACCCGAGCGCGTGCCCCCGCCACCGCATCGGGGCGGCGTGGAGCCCGACGACCCCGATCCGGCGCATGGCGACACCGAGCGGGGCCCAGGTGCGATCCACCTCCTCGGTCGCGAGGTCGACGAACGAGCCGGTCACCGTCGCCGTCACCGACGGCCCCGACTGCGCGTACGCCTCGAGCATCTCCAGCTCGTCCGCGACGTGGCTGGTCGAGGCGAGCAGCTCGAGCGCCCGGTCGCCGACCCGCACCAGGACGGCCGCCGAGCACGCCCCGAGGAGACGGGCGCAGTCGGCGAGGAGGACGTGCACCGTGCTGACGGAGTCGACGCCGGCCGAGATGGCCGCCGACGCCCTCGCCAGGGTCTGCGTCGTGCTGCTGGAACCCATCAGTCGCCTTCCACGCGATAGTCCGAGAAGTTGATCCGTCGGTCGACGACGCTCCGAGCGACGGCATCCATGGTGGTGCTCGTGGCGTAAGCATGCGCCCGCAGGAGCGCCACCGCATCGTCGGGTGACACGCCGACCTGCCCCATCACCATCCCGGTGGCCTGGTGCACCACCGCCCGGGACCTCCACGGCGCGCCGGCGTCGACGGGCGCCGGTGTGTCGGCGACGTCGGCGAGCGCGACCCCCACCGCGTTGCCGAGGAACCGCGCCTCGTCGGCCAGGACGTCCAGGCCCGACGCGCGACGGTAGAAGGTCGCGACGCCGTCGATCCGCGAGACCGGTCGGACGGGGACGAGCAGCAGGTGGAGGGGGCCGAGGCGCTCGCGCGCCGCCAGGACGAAGTCCGGCCACCGCGGCTCCTCCACGGCGCCCACCGTGCAGCTGACGACCTCGCCGGTCGCCGCCGCGTCCACCCCGGGACCGCGCCCCACGACCTCCTCGAGGTCGACGACCGCCGACACCACCTCGTCGCTGGCCCCGGCGACCATCCGGTGGGTGGACAGGTACGACAACGTCAGCGCGGCCCCGTCCGCCCCGAGCACGGTCGCCATCGCCTGGCAGAGCCGCCACGGGTGCGGGCGTCGGGGGTCCAGACGGGCCAGCTGCTCGGCCAGCTGGGACAGCAGCTCGACGTCGCGCTCGCGCGGCGCGTCAGCCATCGTCGGTCCCGGTCACCGCCCCATCATGCTGCGGGGCCCCACCCCGTGCCACACCCCCTCCGGGGAGAAAACCCCACAGGCTCCTCCCCAAGCGGTCCGGACTTCGACATAGTGTCAACAACGCGGACGCAGCGGCTCGGGGCCGAGGCGAGCGAGGGGACCTCATCGTGACCACCCACCAGGACGACGCCGTGCTCGCGCTCGGCCGCGCCATCGAGCAGGCTCCCGACCCCACCGCGGTCGTCGACCGCATCGTCGCCGCCGCGGCGCGCACCATCGGCTCGGGCCTCGCCGCCGTCACGCTGAGCACCGGTGACGACGCGACCCGCACCGCCGCGGCCGTCGGCGACCTCGCGCGGCGCGCCGAGGACCTCCAGCACGCGCTGGCCGCGGGGCCGTGCCTGATGGCCGTCGACGCCGACGACGTCGTCCGGTCGGACGACCTGTCGGTGGACACCCGGTGGCCGCGCTGGGGGCGTGCCGCGGCCGAGCTGGGTGTCCGGAGCCTCCTGTGCACACCGCTCGTCGTCGGGGGCCGCACCCTGGGCACCCTGACGGTCTACGCCACCGAGGTCGGCGCGTTCGCCCGCACGGACGAGTCGCTGGTGCACCTGTTCGCCCACCCCGTGGCGCTCGGTCTGCTCGCCACCACCCGACAGCTCGACTTCACCCGCGCCCTGGCCACCCGCACCGCCATCGGCCAGGCGCAGGGCATCCTGATGGAGCGGTTCACGCTCGACGCCGACCAGTCCTTCGACGTGCTCCGGCGCTACTCCCAGTCGCTCAATCTGCGTCTCGCGGACGTGGCCGACGACCTCACCCGCACCCGCCTGCTCCCCTCGGCCGCGGCCGACGTCGACGCCGACCTGGCCGCACGGGTGCGACGGACCGACCCGTTCCCGCAGCGCCCGGGCCTGGTGGGCCAGGTCTCGAAGCTCCTCGAGCTGACGACCGAGGACCTCCCCGCCGACGTCCTGCTGCGCCGGCTGTGCGAGGCGGCGGGCGCCGTCGTGCCGTCGGACGGCGTGGGCGTCATGGTCACCGACGACGGCCGCAACCGCTTCGTGCACGCCACCACCGAGCCGGCCGCCGAGCTCGACCGGCTCCAGGAGGAGCTGCGCACCGGGCCCTGCCGCGAGGCCGCCGAGACCAGCAACCGCGTCGTGGTCGACGACCCCGCCGGGCTGCACCGCTGGCCACGGTTCGGTGACGCCGCCGACCGCCTCGGCATCGCGACCCTCGCCGCCGTGCCGCTGGTCAGCCGGGGACGGTGCTGGGGCGTCCTCGACCTGTACCGGCAGGACACCGCGGCCTGGACCGAGGACGACCTCGCCGTCGCCACGCTGCTGGCCGACGTCGCCACCGCGCACCTGGTGACGGTCGCCGACCGCGAGGAGTCCAGGCTCGCCCGCATCCAGCTCGGCTACCACAGCACGCACGACGCGCTCACCGGTCTGCCCAACCGGGTGCTGCTCTTCGACCGTCTCGAGCGGTCCCTCGCCGCCTCGGCCCGCAGCGGCTCGGGCGTGGTCGTGCTGTTCGTCGACCTGGTCGAGTTCACCCTCGTCAACGACGTCCACGGCCACCGGGCGGGCGACCAGGTGCTCCGTGAGGTCGCCCGGCGCCTCGGCACCCTGGTCACCGACGGCGGCACGCTGGCCCGGCTCGGGGGCGACCAGCTGGTGCTGGTCCACGACGAGCTCGACGGCGCCGGCGCCGAGGCGGCAGGACGCACCCTGGCGGCGGCCGTCCACGAGGCCCTCACGCCCCCGGTCGAGCTCGAGGCCGGCCAGGTGCAGGTCGCGGCCAAGGTCGGCGTGGCCGTCGGTGCCCCCGGCATGTCGGCCGAGGAGCTCGTCGACGAGGCCGACAACGCCATGTTCGAGTCCGACGCGCTGATGCAGGGCGAGGTCGGCGTGCGCGACTTCTCGGCACACAGGCGTCCGTCCCGCCGTCCCGAGATGGTGCGCGACCTGCCGCTCGCCCTGGAGCGCGAACAGCTGGCCGTGCACTACCAGCCCGTCGTGACGGCGACGTCGCCCTACCCGGTCGTCGCCGTCGAGGCCCTCCTGCGCTGGCGCGACGCCGACGGCCACGTCGTGCCCGCACGGTCGTTCATCGACCTGGCGGTGCGGCGCGGGCTGATGCCGGCGTTCGGCACCTGGGCCGTCGAGGAGGTCTGCACCCGGCTCGCCTCCTGGCGTGACGAGCTCGGCTACCTCGCCCCCGCGACGGCGTACGTCAACCTCAGCGCCCGCGAGCTCAACGACCCTTCCTTGCCCGCCACCCTGGCCGCCGCCACCGAGCGGCACGGTCTCGATCCCTCCCAGCTCGGCCTCGAGGTCGTCGAGGAGAGCTTCGTCCACGCCGGGCTGGTGCACCGTCTCGCCGAGCTGCGCGGGCGCGGTCACCCCCTCGCGATCGACGACTTCGGCACCGGGTACTCCTCGCTGTCGCGGCTGCTCGACGTCCCGGCCGACGTGGTGAAGATCGACCGCGCGTTCATCGACGGTCTCCCCCGCGACAAGCGGCGCAGCAGGTTCGTCGAGTCGATCGTCCAGATGGCCACCTCCCTGGAGGTCCGTGTCGTGGCCGAGGGCGTCGAGACCACCGAGCAGCGCGACTTCCTGGCCGACGCCGGGTTCGACCGCCTGCAGGGGTTCCTGTTCGGCCGGCCCATGCCGGCCTCCGAGCTCGTCCCCCAGCTGGCGGCGCGCGAGGAGGTGGTGCTCGTGCACCACCTGCTGAGCGGCGAGAGCGTCGTGGTCGGTCGCGGCTCGGCGCTCAGCGCCCTGATGCGGTGGTTCCGGCACGGGCCCGTCGACGTGCTGGACGCCGTCGAGGACCTGCAGGAGGCCCTCCTGGAGCATCGTTCGACCCGCTCGCTCGAGAACTACCTCGGCGTCGAGGTCACCAGCGCCTGAGGCTCGGGTCGAGTCCCTACTACGAACTGACGACTTTTTTTGGTCGTTCCGGCCCGCGTCGGCGTGTCGCTTGACTACGGTCGTGCCGTGCCCCGCCCCCGTCGTCACGCCCTGACCGCTGCCGTCGCCGTCCTCGCGGGCGTCGTCATGGTCCTCGGCCCCGCGGCGACGGCACCCGCGTCCGCCGCCACCACGCCGAAGCTGACCTCGTTCTCGCCCCGGACGGGCGAGACCACCGGTGGCACCCGGGTCGTGGTCAAGGGCAAGCGCTTCTCCTCGTCGGTCAAGGTCTGGTTCGGGTCCACCCGGGCCACGAAGGTCAAGCGTCTGTCGTCCACCAAGGTCGTGGCGTGGTCGCCCGAGGTCGCCTCGGCCCGGTCGGTCCGTCTCAAGCTCCGTACGCGCGGCGTCACCGTGCGCAGCACCAAGACCTTCGCCTACCGCGCGACGACGACGCGGCAGGTGCCCGACCTCGTCGATCTCGGCACCGACCGCCTCGTGCCGGGCGCGAGCCTGCTGCGCGGGCAGTCCCTGACCTCGGCCACCGGCGCGTACCGCGTCGGGCTCCGGGCCGACGGCGTCCTGCTGCTGGTCCCCCGGAGCGGTGCCGTCCGTCAGGTCGCCGGCGTGCCGGCCGGCACGAGCCTGCAGATGCGCCCCGACGGCGCCCTGGTGGCGATCGGGACCGCAGGCCAGGTGGTGTGGTCGAGCGGCACCGGGACGCCCGGCGCCGAGCTGGTCGTCCACGACGACGGGAGCCTCACCGTCAGCGCCGGCGACACGGTGCTGTGGCGCGCCGCGCTGCTCGTGGCGCCGGTCCGCGGTGACGACTACCCGGCCTCGCTCCGCGCCGCCGCCCGCACCTCGGTGGTCGACCCGTGGCGCTTCTACAACCGCGAGTGCACCTCGTTCGTCGCGTGGCGGATGAACCAGGTCAACCAGGTCGCCTTCACGAACTTCATGACCGGCCCGAACGGCACCGCGGGCCGCTGGAGCAACGCCGGCACCTGGGGCACCAACGCCAGGAAGATCGGCTACCGCGTCGACAAGGTCCCCGCCGTGGGCTCCATCGCCTGGTACTCCGGGCGCCACGTCGCCTGGGTCTCGCGCGTCAACGCCGACGGCACCGTGCTCCTCGAGGAGTACAACTGGTCCAACCCCGGCGGCTACGGCTCCCGCACGGCCACGGTGTCCGCGATCTCGGGCTTCATCCACGTCAAGGACCTCTGAGCGCGCCGGTTCAGCCACGTACGGCTGGGCCTGGCGCCTGCCTGGCCAGGCGCGTCGGCGAAGGCGAACCGCCCTCGCTCGTCGAAGCCGACAGCAACGCCGCCAGGCGGGATGCCGGGGTCAGCCGCGGGAGATCTTGATGCCGTAGTGGGCGACCTTGCGGTAGATGGTGGCCCGGCTCATGCCGAGCTCCTCGGCGGCGGCCTTCATGGTGGTGCCGGGGCGTGACAGGCTGCGCACGATCTCGTCGCGCTCGAGGGTCTCGATCCGGGTGAAGCGGTGACCCGAGCCGTCGACCACCTCGGCGGGCAGGTGCTGGACGTCGACGACGTCGGTGCGGCCCACGGCGCGGCGGACCACCTGCTCGAGCTCGTCGACGTTGCCCGGCCAGTCGTGGCCCTCCAGGGCCCGGGTGGCGGCGGCGGTGACGTCGACGTCCCGGCCCCGCACGCGCCGGGCGACGTGGCGGACCAGCGGCATCACGTCGTCGGTGCGCTCGCGCAGGGGTGGCACGTGCACCACCGCCTCGACGGTCGACGCGAGCGAGGCGGGCACGGACGCGAGGTCCTCGGCGGTGAACGAGTGCGGGAAGTCGACCGGGCCGTCGCGCGGCGGCACCAGGTCGCGCAGGGACAGCCGGGCTCCGTCGAGCAGGCGGCGCAGGTGGTCGGCGGTGACCGACGGCAGCGTGTCGACCTCGCACATGACGACGGCCGTGGCCGACTTGCCGAGCTCGGGCGTCCACAGCGACAGCCAGGCCTCGACGTCCTGCGGCGCCGGCGGGCTCGCACTGAGGATCCGGTGGCGGGGGCGCGCCCGGCGCTGGGCCTGCGCGAGCAGCGTCGCGCGTCCGGCGCCCCGCTCCCCCACGGCGGCGACCACGCGCCCGTCGCGCATGGCAGCCTCGGCCTCGGCGACGGCGTCGGTCCAGGCCGTCGAGAGCGACTGCAGCGACCCCGAGCCGGGTTCGAGCCGGGCCGCCTGCACGCGGAACACCTCGCCCCGCGGCGCCGGCCGCGCCGCACGTCCGCGCGACCTGGCCAGCATCAGCGCCGCGGTGTTCCCGGCTGCGGACTGCGCGAGCGCGAGCAGCAGGTCGCTGGACGAGCGCGACCAGGTGGTGATGTTGACGGCGCCCTCCAGCCGCCCGGTCACCGGGTCGAGCACCGGCACGGCCGCGCACGTGTAGGTGCACAGGCTGGTGCTGTAGTGCTCCTCGGCGCGCACCACCGACGGCAGTCGGTCGGCGAGCGCGAGCCCCAGGCCGTTCGTGCCGGCCTCCCGCTCGGAGAACGCGAAGCCCGGCGCGAGGTGCACGGCGTCGAGCGAGCGCAGCAGGGAGGTGTCGCCGCTGAAGCGGTCGAGCACCAGGCCGGCGTCGTCGGTGAGCATCAGGCTGACCGGCTCGGACAGCAGGGTGCGGTGCAGCCCGGCCAGCACCTCGCTGCCGCACGAGCGGAACAGCGAGTCCGGCGTCGCGGTGCCCGAGAACACGGGCTCGACCTCGTCGAGGGAGACGCCGTAGTCCTCGCTGCGCTGCCAGGAGGCCAGCACACGGTCGGGCACGGCGGCCGCCGAGCGGCCCGCGGCACGCAGGGGGACGGCGTCGTCGTCCACGCGACCACCTCCACTCCCGGTTGTGACCGACGTTACATCGGGGGCCCCGGTCGGCCCATGCGGCCGAGTCTCATATTGAGACACGGCGACCCGTGCCCGGCGCCCGATCGGTTCCTACTGTCGGCCGTGGAGGTGTGACACCAGTCACCCCGGACCGGAGGAACGCCATGTACAGCAAGGACGGCGAGAACTACTTCATCGTGGACGCGCACGTGGCGCTCTGGGACGCCAGGCCCGAGAACCAGCGCAACATCCACGGCAAGCAGTTCATCGACTGCTTCTACGACTACCACCGCAACCTCAGCCCCGAGTCCGAGGTCTGGTCCTACGAGGACTACCTCTACCAGGGCGGCGAGCGGCTGATGAAGGACCTGTTCACCGACGGGTACGTCGACCACGCCATCTTCCAGCCGGCCTACCTCTCGGAGTTCTACAAGACCGGCTTCGGGCAGTCCGAGGAGGCGTTCGCGCTGACCCAGAAGCACCCCGACAAGCTCACCTACAACCACAACTTCGACCCCCGCAACGGCGAGCAGGGCCTGGAGCAGCTGCACGCCGACGCCGAGAAGTACGGCCTCAAGGGCGTCAAGCTCTACACCGCCGAGTGGCACGGCGAGTCGCGTGGCTGGAAGCTCGACGACCCCTGGGCCGTCCGCTACTTCGAGGCCTGCCGCGAGCTCGGCATCACCAACATCCACGTCCACAAGGGCCCCACCATCCGTCCGCTCGACCGCGACGCGTTCGACGTCGCCGACGTCGACCACGTCGCGAGCGACTTCACCGACCTGAACTTCGTGGTGGAGCACTGCGGCCTGCCGCGCCTGGAGGACTTCTGCTGGATCGCCACGCAGGAGCCCAACGTGCACGCCGGCCTCGCCGTCGCGATGCCGTTCATCCACACCCGCCCGCGGTACTTCGCGCAGATCATCGGCGAGCTCATGTACTGGCTCGGCGAGGACCGCATCCAGTTCTCCTCCGACTACGCGATCTGGACGCCGCGCTGGCTCGTCGAGCGGTTCGTCGACTTCCAGATCCCCGAGGACCTGAACGAGTACGCGCCGCTGACCGTGGACCAGAAGAAGAAGGTGCTCGGCCTGAACGCGGCCAAGATGTACGACATCCCGGTGCCCGCCGAGCTGCAGCTGGCCGACGCCGACGAGACCGCGACCGGCCCGCGCGAGCCCCAGCGCGCGGACCTGGCGTCCGTCTGATGGCGGTCGCGACGGTCGAGGCCACGCACGGCCCGACCGAGGAGCAGGCGTTCGGCGCCCTGGGCGTCGTCCTCGACCCCGAGCTCGACGAGCCCATCACCGACCTGGGGTTCGTCCGCTCGCTCGAGGTCGACCACGGCGAGGTGACGGTGCACCTGCGCCTGCCCACCTCGTTCTGCTCGCCGAACTTCGCCTACCTGATGGCCTCGGACGCCAAGGACGTGCTGACGACGCTCGACGGCGTGCACCACGTCCACGTCGAGCTCGACGACCACCACGACTCCGAGATCATCAACCGCGGCCTGGCCGCGGACGCGGGGTACAAGGGCACGTTCCTGCACGAGGCCGAGCAGGACCTCGACGAGCTGCGGGCCACGTTCCGCCGCAAGGCCCACACAGCCGCGATGGAGCGGTGCCTGACGGCCCTGCTGCGCGAGCGCGACGACCTGCCGGAGGCCGAGCTCGGCACCGTCCGGCTCGCCGACCTCCCGGCGACGCCCCACACCGACGCGCTGCTGCGTCGGCGCGAGGCCGTCGGGCTGCCGACGGACGACGACGCCGTCGTCATGGTCGACCACGAGGGCCGGACCTTCACCCCGGACGAGGTGCCGATGGCGCTGCGCCGGGCGAGGTCCACCCGCATCTCGATCGACGGCAACGCGCACTTCTGCCGCGGCCTTCTGGCCACCCGCTACCCCGGTGCGGACGGCGACCAGACCGCCCGCACCGACGGGGCCGAGCCCTCGGACCCGACGTTCATCCCCCTCGCGACGCTGAAGGAGCGACGTCCATGAGCACCATGAAGGCCATCCAGGTGGTCGGGTACCACCAGAGGCTCGAGATGACCGAGCTGCCCGTCCCCGAGCCCACCGGCCCGTTCGACGTCGTGGTCAAGATCGGCGGTGCGGGGGTCTGCCGGACCGACCTGCACATCCTCGAGGGGCAGTGGGAGGAGAAGTCCGGCGTCACGCTGCCGTACACGATCGGCCACGAGAACGCGGGCTGGGTGCACGCCGTGGGCAGCGCCGTCACCAACGTCTCCGAGGGCGACAAGGTGATCGTGCACCCGCTGATCACCTGCGGGCTGTGCCGCGCGTGCCGCTCGGGCGACGACGTGCACTGCACGCAGAACCAGTTCCCGGGCATCAGCACCGACGGCGGGTACGCCGAGTACCTGCTCACGTCGGCGCGGTCGGTGGTGAGGATCGACGACTCGCTCGAGCCGGCCGACGTCGCGGCGCTCGCCGACGCGGGCCTCACCGCGTACCACGCGGCGGCCAAGGCGGCGCGCACCCTGCGCCCCGGCCACAAGGTCGTCGTCATCGGAGCCGGCGGGCTCGGGCACATCGGCATCCAGGTGCTCAAGGCCATCACCGCCGCCGAGATCATCGTCGTCGACCGCAACGCCGACGCCGTGAAGCTGGCCCAGACCATCGGCGCCGACCACGGCATCGTGGCCGAGGGGACGCAGGTCGAGCAGGTGCTCGAGCTGACCGGCGGCGACGGCGCCGAGGTGGTCGTCGACTTCGTCGGCGAGGGCGGCGCGACGGCCGAGGGCGTCGCGATGCTGCGCCAGGCCGGCGACTACCAGGTGGTGGGGTACGGCGAGAACATCGACGTCCCGACCATCGACATCGTCTCGGCCGAGATCAACTTCATCGGCAACCTGGTGGGCTCGTACAACGACCTCACCGAGCTGATGGTGCTGGCCGCCCGCGGTGACGTCACCCTGCACACCCAGAAGTACGCCCTGGACGACTTCCAGACCGCGATCGACGACCTGGACGGCGGTCGCGTCCGCGGCCGCGCCATCCTCACCCCCTGACGCGGGACGACCCTCCCGTCCGCGATCCGAAGCCTTGTGGTGCTCAAACCCCCGGGATGAGCACCCGAAGGCTTCAGATCGCGGACGGGACGGGTGGGCCGGCGACGCGTTCGAGCACGCGCAGGGAGCCGGTGACGGACACCTCGGCGAACTCGCCGCCGTCGATGGCCTCGCGGTAGATGCGGTACGGCGCCTGACCGCCGTCGGCGGGGTCGGGGAACACGTCGTGGACGACCAGGGCGCCGCCGAGGCGCACCCACGGCGCCCAGCCGTGCAGGTCGGCCTGCGCGGCGGCGTCGGTGTGCCCGCCGTCGACGAACACCAGGTCGACCGGGGTGCGCCACCACCGCGACACGTCCACCGACCGACCGACCATCGGCACGACGACGTCCTCCAGCCCGCCCTGCTCCAGGGTGCGCCGCAGCAGCGGCAGCGTGTCGATCAGGCCGGAGACGGGGTCGACGAGCGAGGCGTCGTGGTACTCCCAGCCCACCTGGTGCTCCTCGGAGCCGCGGTGGTGGTCCAGCGTGACGACGCTCGACCCGACGGCCCGGGCGGCGTGCGCGAGGTAGATGGTCGACTTGCCGCAGTAGCTGCCGATCTCGACGACGACACCGCCGTCACGGGCGTAGGCCGTCACGGCGGCGTGCAGGGCGGCGCCCTCGTCGGTGGGCATGAAGCCGCGCACCGACCCGGCCAGGGCGGCGAGGTCGTCGGGCAGCGGGGTCACGGCGTCGGGCACGGACATGCGTCGGTCACCTTCCAGTCGCAGGCGGGGAGGTCGACCCCCCGGAACAGGCCGTGGGCGGGCGTCGTGCGCGAGAGCGCGTCGGCGGCCAGGACGACGGTGGCCGCTGTCCAGGTGGTGCGCTCGGCGGGCCAGCGCTTGCCGTCGCTGAACACCAGGCCGGTCCAGTACGAGCCGTCGTCCTCGCGCAGGTGCTGGACGTCGGCGACCAGCGCGCGGGCCTCGTCGGTGCGGCCCACGACGTCGAGGGCCAGCGCCAGCTCGCACGTCTCGGCGCCGGTCACCCACGGGTTGGTCGAGACGCAGCGGGCGCCCAGGCCGTCGACGACGAACTCGTCCCACCGCGCGTCCAGGTGCGCCTCGGCGCGCTCGCGCGGCAGCGAGCCGCCGAGCACCGGGTAGTACCAGTCCATCGCGTGGGTGGGCTTGGGCTCGAACAGGTCGGCGTGGTCGTCGAGCGCGTGCCGCAGACGGCCGGCGGCGAGCTCCCAGTCCGGGCGGCTCTCGCCCACGACGTCGGCCAGCGCGAGGGCGCAGCGCAGGCTCAGGTGGATGCTGGCGTTGCCGGTGACGAGGGCCTCGGGCAGCACGCCGCCCGGCGCGGACGCCCACGCCACGGCGCCGTCGAGCCGCTGCAGCGCGAGCGCGGCGTCGACCCCGCGGGCCACCGCGGACCACATGACGTCGACGAACGCGCGGTCGCCCGTCAGCGTCCAGTGGTGCCAGACGCCGGTGGCCAGGTAGGCGCAGAAGTTGGAGTCGGTGTGCGGGTCCTCGACGGCGTCGTCGCGGTAGCGGATCGCCCAGGACCCGTCCGCACGCTGGGTCCTGAGCGACCAGGCGTAGGCGCGCTCGGCGTCGTCGACTCGTCCGGCGACCGCCAGCGCCATCGCCGCCTGGACGTGGTCCCAGGGGTCGGTGTGCCCGCCGTCCGACCACGGCACGGCCCCGGACGCGTGCTGGACCGACGCGATGCTGTCGGCGGTCTGCCGCACCTGCGCGGCGGTGAGCACGCCCACCAGGGCCGGCGTCACGACGTGAGCGGCTTGCGGAAGTACAGAGCCACGCTCTTGCCGATCACCGGGTCGAGCGCCTTCTCGGCCAGACGGGTGGCGGCGGGCGCCTGCATCATGTCCCACACGAGCAGGCGGTGGTAGGCGCGCACCAGCGGGTGCTGCTCGCGCCCGACACCCACCGCGCACTTGAGCCACCAGAACGGGGCGTGCAGGGCGTGCGCGTGGTGGCGGTGGGTCTCCTCCATGCCGGCGGCGACGACCTTCGCGGCGAGCTCGTCGGCGCGGTAGATGCGCACGTGCCCGCCCTCGTTGGCGTGGTACTCGTCCGACAGCGCCCAGCAGACGCGCTCGGGCAGCCAGCGCGGAACCGTGACCGCGAGGACGCCGCCGGGCGCGAGCACGCGCACCAGCTCGGCGATCGCACGCTCGTCCTGCGGCACGTGCTCGAGGATCTCCGAGGCCAGGACGACGTCGAACTCGCCGTCGTCGTAGGGCATCTGGAGCACGTCGCCCACGCGCACCTCGGCGCTGCCACCGGGCGGCACCTCGCCGGCGGCGTCGAGCGCGCCGAACATGTCGTCGACGCCCTTGAGCTCGACCTCGTCCATGTCGAACGCGGTGACGACGGCGCCGCGTCGCAGCGCCTCGTAGGAGTGGCGGCCGGCGCCGGCACCCACGTCGATGAACCGGGTGCCGCGCCCGACGCGGAGGCGGTCGAAGTCAACGGTCAGCATGGGGGGCTCCTCTGCGGGTACGGGCCGCGGTGACGGCCTCGTCGTAGGCACGGACGGTGGCGCGCGCGACCGACGTCCAGCTGTAGCGCTCGAGCGCGCGGCGACGTCCGGCCTCGCCGAGACGCCTCCGCTCCTCGGGGTCGTCGAGCAGCGCGCGCACGGCGGCGGCCAGCGCCTCGGGGTCCCCGGGCTCGACGAGAACGGCGTCGTCGCCCACCACCTCGGGCAGCGCGCCCGCGCGGCTCGCGACGACGGGCGTCCCGCACGACAGCGCCTCGACGGTGGGCAGCGAGAACCCCTCGTAGAGCGACGGCACGCACATCACCTCCGCCGAGGCGATGAGCGCGGCGAGGTCCTCGTCGCTCAGGCCGCTGCTGACGTGCACCGCGTCGCCGAGGCCGAGCTCGGCGATGCGCCGCTCGGTGGGCCCGCCGGGCTCGAGGTTCGAGACGAGCTGGAGCTCGACGTCGTGGTCGGTGCGCAGCTTGGCCATCGCCTCGAGCAGGTGCACCACGCCCTTGAGCGGACGGTCGGCGCTCGCGACGGCGACGATGCGTCCGGGCACCCGGTGCTCCGGCGGCGCGAACAGGTCGGTGTCGACGCCGAGCGGCACCACCCGCATCCGGCCGGGGTCGAGCTCGAAGTCGTGCACGGAGTCGGCGGCCGAGGTGCCGGCCACGGCGAGCACCACCGGGATGCGGCGGGCGACACGGGCCTGCATGGGCACGAACGAGTACCAGCGCCGCACCGACAGCCTCCGCCGCCACGACGCGGCCTCGAGCTCGACGGCCCGGTCGCGGCTGATCGGGTGGTGCACGGTGGCGGCCAGCGGGACGCCGCGCCGCAGCAGCGCGAGCAGCCCGTAGCCCAGGCTCTGGTTGTCGTGCACGACGTCGAACTCGCGGGCGCGCTCGCGCATGAGCCGGGCCACGCGCAGGCTGAACGTCAACGGCTCCGCGAAGGCGCCCGTCAGGGTCAGGGCGTACTCCAGGACGTCGGCGCGGCTGGTGAACTCCTCGCGCCGCGGACGGCGGAACGGGTCGGGCTCGCGGAACAGGTCCAGGCTCGGCACCCTCGTCAGCCGCACACGGGGGTCGAGGTCCTCGGGGTAGGGCTGGCCGGAGAACACCTCGACCTCGTGACCGAGCTCGACGAGCCCGCGGCTGAGGTGGCGCACGTAGACGCCCTGTCCGCCGCAGTGGGCCTTGCTCCGGTACGACAGCAGTGCGATCCGCACCGGGCCTCCTCGTGGACGTGGTTCGACCCCATCATGCCCGGTCCGGTCGCGCCGACTACCAGCGAGTAGGACGCGACCGCGGCTCGGGCCCCGTCTCGTCCCGCTGGAGGAGGCCGGTTGCCGCCGACACCCATCGGGTGTGACATGGAGCACACCCGTCCCCCGGAGGTCTCCGTGCGCCGCCCCCACCCCCTCGTCGCCGCTCTCGCCGCCGCCGCGCTCGCCGTGCCGCTGCTGGCCACCTCGGTCGCCGTCGCCGACGACGGCCACCGCGACGGGCCCCGCTCCACGCGCACGCCCGAGCTGTCCACGTCGACGCGTCTGGCCGACCGGCGCAGCCTGGTGGTCGGCGACCGGTTCTGGCAGATGGGCACCGAGGACGGCGGCTACCCCGCCACCGGGTTCCACACCCGCGGGGAGATGGGCGGCTTCTGGACCCCACCCGTCAAGGTGCTCGACGGGCTGTGGTTCCGGCTCGGCGACACCTGGCTCACGTCGCGGCGGTACACCAACGGCTGGGGCTACCAGGAGATGGACCTCGGCACGCACGGCGGCGTCTCGGTGACGCGCACCGACTTCGCGCCGGACGGCCTGCGGGCCGGGCTGGTCGGGCTGCGCCTGTCGTCCCGGCGCGCCACCACCGTGGACCTCGCCGTGGACGCCCACTCCGAGCTGATGAAGGCCTACCCGTGGGGCGAGACCACGCCCGGCCAGAGCGACTACAACCTGCAGGACACCGGTGCCGTGTCGGGACGGAGCCTGCTGTTCCGCGAGGACGGCACCCCGCCGGTGGCGAACGCCGAGGGGCACCACTACGCGGCCCTCGTGGGCTCGGACCTGACACCGACCGGCACGTCCCTCGGCCCCGACCACCGCGGCCCGCAGGACCCCGCCGTCATCTGCCCTCCGTCCGGCGAGGGCACGCCCACGCAGCCGGCGCGCTGCGACGACACCGCCTACGGCCGGGGCACGGGCGGGCAGCTGCGCTACCGCGTCACGGTCCCGGCCGGCGGGCGGACGGTGTGGTTCTCCGTGGACGGGTCAGACCGGGGTGTCGCCGACGCGCGCGCCCAGCAGGCCGCGGCCCTGCGACGTCCCGCCGCGCTGCTCCGGCGGACGATCGCCTCGCGCCGCGAGGTGGACGCCCGCACGCGGGTGAGCCTGCCGGGCGACCGTCTCCTCGAGCGCAGCATCGCCTGGAGCAAGCAGAACCTGGCCCAGTCGGTGCAGGAGTCGCGCGACCTGCAGGTGCGCACCGCCAACGCGGGCGAGAGCTACCCCGCGCCCACCGGGACGGTGCGCAGGGCCCGCTGGTTCGGTGCCGGCTTCCCCGACTACCCCTGGCTGTTCGCGACCGACGGCGAGTACTCGGCCTACGCCGCGGTGGCGAGCGGGCAGATCGACACCATCAAGGCGCACCTGCGGGCGCTGCGCGACGTGAGCCTGGCCGCGAACGGCACCAGTGGCAAGGTCGTCCACGAGGTGACGCCCGACGGCACGGTGTTCTTCGGGGCCAACGCCGACGCCGGCAACACCGACGAGACCGCCAAGTTCCCCAGCATCGTGGCGCTGGTCTGGCGCTGGACCGGCGACGACGCCTTCCGCAACGAGATGTACTCCTTCGCCCGCAGCAACATGCGCTACATCTACCGCGAGCTCGACGCCGACGGCGACGGCTGGCCCGAGGGCAACGGCAACGTCGAGACGCCCGGCCTCGGCGAGGAGAAGCTCGACAACGCGGTCTACACGATCCGGGGCCTGCGCGACCTCGCCGACCTCGCCACGTCCGTGGGCGACGACGCCACGCGACGGTGGGCCACGACGAAGGCCCAGGACCTCGAGAGCCGGTTCGACCGCACCTGGTGGTTCGGCCCGACGGCCGACCAGTACGCCGACTCCCTCGACGGACCCGACAACACCCGCGTCTTCCAGCGGCACTGGATCGGGCTCACCCCGGTCGAGGCCGAGCTGACCCGCCCGGGCCGGGTGGACGGCCCGCTCGCGCCGCTCGACCACGCCCGCACGCTCGTGGCCAAGCGCGAGGAGCCCTGCTTCACCGGCACCTACGGGCAGTACCACACCGGTTCGGGGCGGACGAGCGTCACCGACGACGTCGAGGGCCCGAGCTGCGACTCCGCGGTCTCGACGGTGCCGGCGCTGCGCACGGCCTTCACGCTGAACACCGCGCTGATGGCGGTGGCCGAGGGCGCCCTCGGACGGATGGGCGCGAGCCAGCAGCGGCGCTACACCGACGCCAACGCGACCGTCCAGCTCGACCCAGACGTCTGGGAGCTGCCCGGGGCAATGCCCGAGATCGCCCCGTCGCCCGACGCGGGCACCAACATCGACAAGCTCTTCACCGAGCGCTCGATGGTGCTGCAGGCCTGGGGCACCTACGGCACCGTGTGGCCGGTCGTGCACCAGCAGCTGGGCATCGCCCCCGACCTCGGCCGCGACGAGCTCGCGGTCGTCCCGCAGGTGCCGGACGGCCAGCGCACCGTCGCCGGGAGCAACGTGCGCCTGGGCTCGGGCGCCGTCGCGGTCACGGCGACGCGGAGCACGTCGACCCTGCGGACCCGCGTGCGCCAGACCCGCGCCTGGCACCTGACGATCGGTGCGCTGGTGCCGGCGGGTGAGCGCGTGCGGGAGGTCAGGCTCGACGGCCGCCGGGTGCGCCCGACGATCGTCACGACCGCCCGCGGCACCGAGGTCCGCGTCGACGCCGGGTCGTCCCGGGGGACCAGCCGCCTGACGGTGTCGCTGCGCTGAGGCGGCGTCGTCAGGACTTGCGGTTGTAGATCCGCATCGCGATCGGCGCGAAGACCGCGGTGACGGCGACGGACAGCGCCACGACGACCAGCACCTCGCCGGACGCGGGCTCGCCGTCCATCAGCCCGCGGGCGGCCTCGACGAGCAGCGTCACCGGGTTGACGTCGACGAACGCCTGCAGCCAGTCGGGCATCGTCTCGGGCGGCGCGAACACCGAGCTGACGAACGTCAGCGGGAACAGCACCATCATGGCGACGCCCATCACGGCGTTGGGGGTGCGGAGCTTGAGCCCGAGGATCAGCCACAGCCAGCTGAGCGAGAAGCAGAACATCAGCAGCAGGGCCACCGCGAGCACGACGCCGCCGAACCCGCCCGGCGCCCGGTAGCCGATGACCACGCCCACGAGCAGGACGATCGACGAGGCCAGCAGGTAGCGCAGGGTGTCGCCGAGGAGCGCCCCGACGAGCAGCGACGGCCGCCAGACGGGCAACGACCGGATCCGGTCGAAGACGCCCTTCTCGATGTCGGTGTTGATGGTCATCGCGGTGTACATCGTGATGAAGACGACCGTCTGCACCAGGATGCCGGGCAGCGCGTACTGCAGGTACTCCCCCGGCGAGCCCGACACCGCCCCGCCGAACACGAACGTGAACATCAGCGTGAACATGATCGGGAACATCGTCACGTCGAACAGCTGCTCGGGGACGTGCTTGATCTTGAGCAGCGCCCGCCACCCGAACGTCAGCGAGGACGCCAGCGCGGTGGCGCGCGGCGGACGTGCCGAGGAGCCGAGGGCGGCCACCACCTTGGCGTCGAGGGTCGGTGTGGACGTCTGCTGCAGGTCGGTGCTCATGCCGGGACCTCCTGGCCGGTCGGGGTGGAGTCGTCGGGGTCGTCCTCCGGGGGACGGCCGGTGAGGGCGAGGAAGACCTCGTCGAGGCTGGGCTGGCCCAGCGCGTACTCGCTGACGACGAGCCCGTGCTCGCCGACGCGGTGCAGCGCACCGGCCACGGCGGACGGGTCGTCGACGCGGATCGTCATCGCCGCGACGTCGGACTCGAGCACGGGCTCGGCCCGGAGCGACTCGGCCAGCAGCCGGGCCACCTCGTCACGGTCGGCCGGGTCGGCCACCCGCACCTTGACGGCGCCCGACCCGACCGACGCCTTGAGCTGGCCGCTGGTGCCCTCGGCGATGACGCGTCCGTGGTCGATCACCGAGATCCGGTCGGCCAGCTGGTCGGCCTCCTCGAGGTACTGCGTGGTGAGCAGGATCGTGGTGCCGGCGCCGACGAGCGCGCGGACGATCTCCCAGACCTGGTTGCGGCTGCGCGGGTCGAGGCCGGTGGTGGGCTCGTCGAGGAACATCAGGTCGGGACGGACCACGATGCTGCCGGCGATGTCGATGCGTCGCCGCATGCCGCCGGAGTACGCCTTGACCTGCTTGCCCGCCGCGGCACCGAGGTCGAACGCGTCGAGGAGCTCGGTCGCGCGGTCGCGGGCGGCGGATCGCGAGTACCCGTACAGCCGGGCCAGCAGGACGAGGTTCTCCAGACCGGTGAGGTCCTCGTCGAGCGAGGCGAACTGCCCGGTGAGCGCCACCCGCGAGCGCACCTCGGCGGCCTCGTCGACGACGTCGTGCCCGAGGACGCGGGCGGTGCCGCCGTCGGGCACCAGCAGCGTCGCGAGCATCCGGATGACGGTGGTCTTGCCCGCGCCGTTGGGCCCGAGGACGCTGTGCACGCCGCCGGACGAGATCGCGAGGTCGACGCCGTCGACGGCACGGTTGTCGCCGAACACCTTGACGAGCCCGTGGGTCTCGATCGCGAGGTCGGTCATGGCTGGTCCCTCCTGCGGTGGGCCGGCGGTCACCGGCTCCCTGCATGGTCAGACCAGGGTCCGACCAGAACTCATCGGGACGCGGTCAAGAATCTCCACACCGTGCGTCGGCACCCGTCGGGCTGGCTAGCATGGATCTCGACGTTCGGCGAGACGGGACCGGGAGGAACACCATGCGTGGAGACGCCGAGAGGTACGTCCGCGCCGTCACCCACGGACGGGACGTCCCCGTCGGCGGGTACCGCTACGAGATCGCCGCCGACCGCTGGACGCTGTCCGACGACGTGCGTCGCATGCTCGGCCTCCCCGAGGACGAGGTGATGACCACCCAGACCCTCGTCGACTTCCAGCACCCGGACGACACCGCCACCGTGGCCGAGGTGGCCGACGCGGTCACGCAGGGCCGCTCGTTCCACCAGTTCTACCGGATCGTCACCCGCACCGGCCGCACGCTCTCGGTGCTCGGCGTCGGCCAGGTCGTCGACGGCGAGCCCGACCAGGGCCCGATGATGGTCGGCTACCTGATCGACCTGACCCCGATGGCCCGGCGCAGCGACCTCGACCGCGAGTTCGCCGCGGTCATCGCCGACTTCGACGTGCTCGACGAGCCGGCCCGGCGTCACGCGCTGTTGTCGAAGGCGCGGGGGATGCTGATGGGGATCCTCGACGTCGACGACGCGCAGGCGTCCGACCTGATGCGCGAGTGCGCCACGCGCACCCACACCGACGAGCACACCGTCGCGGGCCACCTCGTCCAACACTTCCAGCGGGCCACCGGCATCCGACGCTCGCTGCCCGAGCTGCGGCACGAGGTCGACGACGTCCTCGACCAGGACTGACCTCCGCGCGGCTCAGACCGCGGCGGCCACCTCGCGGGCGCCGAGCTCCTCGCGCTCACGGGTGGTCAGACCGCCCCAGACGCCGAACGGCTCGCGCACCTGCAGGGCGTGCTCGAGGCACTCCTTGACCACGGGGCAGCGGGCGCAGAACGCCTTGGCGGCGTCCTCGCGGCGGGCGCGGCGCGGGCCGCGCTCGAACTCGGGCGAGAAGAAGGTCTCGGGGTCGGCGTCGTTGCACGCGCCCTCGTACTGCCAGTCGTAGGTCTCGTGGATGGGCATCGGGAGCCGTGAGAGGTTCGCCATGATGTGATCTCCTTCGTCGCGCCCCGTCATGTGCCCGGCGCGAGCTGGCGCCGAAGAACTTGTTCAGAACCTAGCCAGAACTTGGTCACGAGCACAAGGGAGGCGACCCTTGGTCATTCAATGTTCATCTACATCCGGGGGTCGACCGGGTGCGCTCGACGGCCCACCGGGGCGGCCCGGGGTCGCTGTCGCCGCGGTCGGCGACGCACTGCAGCAGGGTCTCGACGGGCACGCCGATGGCCCCGGACCACAGCACCATGGCCCGCCTGCAGTGCGCGGCGTCGAGGTGCAGGAGCCGGGCCACGTCGGCGACCGTGGCCGGCGAGCAGCCGTCCGGGTCGACGGGCCGCAGCCGGGGAACGGTCGCGTCCGACCGTCGGTGCAGGTGCAGGTGGTGGAGCGCCATGGTGCGTCCTCGAGTCGCGTGCGGGCGTCCGGCTGCGGGTCCAACCGATGCGTCAGCCTAGGACCGCCGCGGCGCCCCCGACCGGCTCGCGGATGGTCTTGAGGCAACGCGGAGCAGGCGTGGACCTGTCTCAGAGGGACCGTGAGCGCTGCTCGCGCCCGGGCCCGCCGTACGGGTAGTCGGCGGTGTCGGGCTCGCTGGCGGCGTCGAGCACCTCGACCTCGGCGGCCTCCAGCACGAGGTCGGCCGAGCCGAGGTTGTCGACGAGCTGCTCGGTGGTGCGCGCGCCGAGGATCACCGACGTGACCGACGGACGGTCGCGCAGCCAGGCGAGCGCGACCTGCGCCATCGTCGCCCCGCGGCCCTCGGCGACCTCGCGCACGGCGTCGACGACGTCCCAGGTGCGCTGGCGCGAGGAGCGTCCGGCGTAGGCCTCGACCCCGCGCTCGGGGTCCTCGCCCAGCCGGGTGGCGCCGGTGGGCTCCTCGTCGCGCCGGTACTTGCCGGTCAGCCAGCCACCGCCCAGCGGCGACCACGGCAGCAGGCCGAGCCCGGCGTCCAGGCAGGACGGCACGATCTCCCACTCCAGCTCGCGCACGAGCAGGTTGTACTGCGGCTGCAGCGTGACCGGGGCGTCCCAGCCGCGCTCGCGGGCCAGCGCCACCACCTTCTGGACCTGCCAGCCGGTGTAGTTCGACAGACCGACGTGCCGCACCTTGCCGGCGCGCACGGCGTCGTCGAGCGTCGAGAACGTCTCCTCGAGCGGGGTGAGCGGGTCGAACGCGTGCACCTGGTAGAGGTCGACGCAGTCGACGCCGAGCCGGGTGAGCGACGCGTCGAGCGCGCGCTGCAGGTGGCGGCGCGACAGCCCGACGTCGTTGACGTCGTCGCCCATGGGGAAGCGACCCTTGGTCGCCAGCACCACCCGGTCGCGCACCTCGGCCGGGCGCGCGGCCAGCCAGCGGCCGATCATCTCCTCCGAGACGCCCGCGTTGTAGACGTCGGCGGTGTCGACGAGGTTGCCGCCGGACTCGACGAACACGTCGAGCTGGTCGTGGGCACCCTCCTCCCCCGTCTCGGCCCCGAAGGTCATGGTGCCGAGGGTGAGTGCGGAGACGACGGTGCCGGTGCGGCCCAGGGTGCGAGTGATCATCTGGCCATCGTGGACCCTCGAGCGCGGTCTAGCGCAAGAAGCGCTCGGGGTCGAAGTCGTCGAGCGCGATGATCTTGACGCGCGGCAGCGGCACGTTGAACGCGCCCACGTCGTCCTCGAGGTCGTGGACGGGCATGTCCATCGCGGCGTACTGCGTGCTCGCGAACTCGCGCAGCGCGAGCAGCCCCACGCGACGCTCGCCGTCCATCAGCGCCCTCATGTGCGGTGCGAAGTCACCGTCGTGGCTGACGAGCAGCACGTCGGCGTCGTGGCCGACCAGCGCGTCGAGGGTGAGCTGGACGCCGATGTCCACGACCTTCTGATCCGGACGGCCGGCCAGCGGGACGGGGCGGTAGCCGATCGCGACGAGGG
>NZ_JBMGQR010000041.1:0-36562 GCF_049059935.1 Solicola agrisoli
CATCGTGCCGTCGGGCACGGTGGACGGGCCGAAGAGCACCGACTCCAGGGTGCCGATGGAGCCGATGTCGACGCGCTCGCCGCGGGGCAGGTGCGCGTGCCAGGCCTCGGCACCCCAGTGGAAGCCGCGGCCCGGCGCCTCGGCGGCGCGGGCGAAGGGCGAGCCGACCATGACGGCGTCGGCACCGCAGGCGATGGCCTTGGCGATGTCGCCGCTGCGGCCCACCGAGCCGTCGGCGATGACGTGGACGTAACGGCCGCCGGACTCGTCGAGGTAGTCGCGCCGAGCGGCGGCGACGTCGGCCACCGCGGTGGCCATCGGGACGCCGATGCCGAGCACCGAGCGGGTGGTGTGCGCCGCTCCCCCGCCGAAGCCGACGAGGACGCCGGCCGCGCCGGTGCGCATCAGGTGCAGCGCGGCCTGGTGGGTGGCACAGCCGCCGACGATGACCGGGACGTCGAGCTCGTAGATGAACTCCTTGAGGTTCAGCGGCTCGGTCTGGCCCGACACGTGCTCGGCCGAGACGGTGGTGCCGCGGATGACGAACAGGTCGACGCCGGCGTCGACGACGTGCTTGGCGAACTGCTTGGTGCGCTGCGGCGACAGGGCTCCGGCCACGGTGACGCCGGCGCGACGCACCTGCTGGAGCCGTTCGACCATCAGGTCGGGCTTGATCGGCTCGTCGTAGATCTGCTGCATGCGGACGGTGGCGTCGTCGCCGTCGAGGCGCGCGACCTCCTCGAGCAGCGAGGTCGGGTCCTCGTAGCGGGTCCACAGGCCCTCGAGGTCGAGCACGCCGAGACCGCCGAAGTTGCCGAGCGCGATCGCGGTGTCGGGCGACATCACCGAGTCCATCGGCGCGGCCATGATCGGGATGTCGAACCGGTAGGCGTCGATCTGCCACGCGGTCGAGATCTCCTCGGGGTCGCGGGTGCGCCGGCTCGGGACGATCGCGATGTCGTCGAAGGAGTACGCGCGGCGGCCTCGCTTGGCCGTGCCGATCTCGATGTCCATGGTCCCCTCGGGTTCGCTCGGTGTGCAGGTGGCCGCGTCAGCGACCGGAGTAGTTCGGCGCCTCGACCGTCATCTGGATGTCGTGCGGGTGGCTCTCCTTGAGCCCGGCCGACGTGATGCGGACGAACTGCCCACGCTCCTGCAGCTCGGGGATGGTGTTGGCCCCGACGTAGAACATCGACTGGTGCAGACCGCCCACGAGCTGGTGCGCGACGGCGGCCAGCGGCCCGCGGTAGGCGACCTGGCCCTCGATGCCCTCGGGGACGATCTTGTCGTCGCTCGTGACGTCGGCCTGGAAGTAGCGGTCCTTGGAGTACGACGTCTTGCCGCGCGAGGCCATGGCCCCGAGCGAGCCCATGCCGCGGTACTTCTTGAACTGCTTGCCGTTGAGGAAGACCAGCTCGCCGGGGCTCTCCTCGCAGCCGGCGAGCAGCGAGCCGATCATCACCGTGTCGGCGCCGGCGACGAGCGCCTTGGCGATGTCGCCGGAGTGCTGCAGGCCGCCGTCACCGACGAGCGGGACGCCGGCCGGGCCGCAGGCGAGCGAGGCCTCGTAGATCGCGGTGACCTGCGGGACTCCGACGCCGGCGACGACGCGGGTGGTGCAGATCGAGCCGGGCCCGACGCCCACCTTGACGCCGTCGACGCCCGCGTCGACGAGCGCCTGCGCGCCGGCCCGGGTGGCGACGTTGCCGCCGATCACCTGCACGTGGCGCATGGCGGGGTCGGCCTTGATCCTGCGGACCATGTCGAGCATCAGGCGCGCGTGGCCGTTGGCGACGTCGGGCACGAGGACGTCGACGCCCGCCTCGACGAGCGCCGTGGCGCGCTCCCACGCGTCGCCGAAGTAGCCGATGGCCGCGCCGACGAGCAGGCGGCCGTCGGCGTCCTTGCTGGCGTGCGGGTGCTGCTCGGACTTCACGAAGTCCTTGACGGTGATCAGGCCGGCGAGCTTGCCGTCGGGGTCGACGATCGGCAGGCGCTCGCGCTTGTGCTTGCGCAGCAGCTCGGTGGCGTCCTCACGGTCGATCCCGACGGGCCCGGTGATCAGCGGCATCGGGGTCATCACGTCGCCGACGAGGCGCTGCGACCACTCCGCGACCGGCACGAAGCGCAGGTCGCGGTTGGTGATGATGCCGAGCAGGGTGTCGCCTTCGTCGACCACCGGGAGGCCCGACACGCGGTACTGCCCGCAGATGTCGTCGAGGTCCTCCAGCGTGGCCTTGGGGCCGATGGTGATGGGGTTGGAGATCATGCCCGTCTGCGTGCGCTTGACGAGGTCGACCTGGTACGCCTGGTCGTCGATCGACAGGTTGCGGTGCAGGATGCCGATGCCGCCCTCGCGGGCCATCGCGATCGCCATCTGCGACTCGGTGACGGTGTCCATCGCGCTGGACAGCAACGGCAGGCGCAGCGTGATGTCGCGGGTGAGACGGGCCGTGGTGTCGACCTCGCTGGGCACGACGTCGGTCTCGCCCGGCAGCAGGAGCACGTCGTCGTAGGTGAGCCCGAGGGCCGCGAACTTGTCGGGTACGCCGGTCGAGTGCAGCTCCACGAGGGTCCTTCCGTCGCCACTCCCGGACCCGCCCGGTCCGGAGCGTCCATCGTACTGCCGGGGTCGGACGCCCCCGATCGGACGGTCTACGGCTCGGTGGGCGACGTCTCGGGCGTCACACCCGGGGCCGCCGGCTCCGACGCGGTGGGCTCGGAGCCCGTCGGCTCGTCGCTCGGGCTCGGCGACGGCGTCTCGCTCGGGTCGGGCGTCTCCGACGGCGTGGGGCTCGGCGTCTCCGACGGGGTCGGGCCCGGTGTCTCGGACGGCGTGGGCGCCGACGTCGCGGGCGGCCGCGGCCGCTTGGTGGGCCGCTTGCCCGGGAGCAGCGACGGCGGGGTGGCCGACGCCGACGGCGGCGGCGCGAGGCCCACCGGCGGAGCCATGGTCGGTGGCGCGACCGGAGCCTGAGCGGTCGGGGCGACACCGGGCAGCGCACCGTCGGCCAGGAGGTCCTCGCCTGCAGGTGCCTGCGCGGCCGGCGGGTCGGCGACGAGCGCGGCCAGCAGGCTCTCGGGGCCCGGCGACGGTGCGGGAGTGCCACCGGGACCGGGTCCGGCGTGGACCCGGGGTGCGGCCCCGGCGTCCACGGTGGAGCGGTCGGCGACCGAGGCGGCCCCGGGGAGCGACGGGCGGGGCGCGCTGCGCGTGGGCGACGGGACGCCCGGCGCGGAGTCGTCGATCGTCGGTGCGTCGCCGACGAGACGCTCGCCGAGGGAGACCCCGTGGTCGACGACGAAGCGCAGCGGGGCGGCGGGGTCGTCGGCGACGGCCTGCCCGACGCCGCTGGCGAAGATCAGGCCGACGCTGGCCACCAGGCCGACGGTGCGGGCACCGCGGGGGCGTCGGCGGGCGGGGACGGCGACGGGCGCGGGCGGCACCGCGACGTCGACCTCCTCGCTCCAGCGCGCCAGCGCCGCGGCGAGCGGGTCTGCCGGGTCGTGCGTGCCGGCGCGCAGCGACTCGACGAGGGCGTCGTCGGCGGCGACGGCGGCGAGGTCGACCACGCCGTCGGCGTCGGGCAGGTGCTCGCTCATCGCGCCACCCCCTGGAGGGTCCGGGCGCGCTCGGCCATCAGCGCCCGGAGCCGCTCGAGCGCCCGGTGCTGGGCCACGCGGACGGCGCCGGCGCTCATGCCCAGGGTCGCGCCAGCGCGCTCGGCCGACAGACCGAGGGCGATGCGGAGCACGAGCACCTCGCGGTGCTTCTCGGGCAGGTGCTCGAGGACCCGCTGCACCTCGGCGGCGTCGGCGTCGGCCAGCACCACCTGCTCGGGGGTGGGAGCGGCGTCGGTCTGCTCGGGGACGTCGTCGACCAGGACGAGCGGCGAGCGGATCATGCCGCGCTGGGCGTCGGCCACCTTGCGGCTGCCGATCGCGTAGACGAACGCCTCGAACGGCACCCCGGAGTGCTCGAACCTCGGCAGCGCGTTAAACACGGCCAGGCAGATCTCCTGCGCGACGTCGTCGACGAGCTGGCGCCCGCCGACGTACGTGGTGAGCCGCGCGCGGCAGTAGCGGAACGACACGTCCCGCACGCGCGTCATCAGCAGCTCCATCACGTGGTCGCTGTCGAGCGCGCTCAGGGCCAGGCGGGACAGCGAGGGGTCGCTGTCGGGTGGGATCGACATCGCTCCACCCTCCCCAGCCGTGGTCGTGCGGACGGGGCCCGGCGCACCGCCGGAGCCACCGTGCCACGTCCGACCGGGGGCGGCAAGGGCCGCGCGTCGACTCTCAGGTGCGCGGGCGCTCCCCCAGGCGCAGTCCGCCGGCGATCACGCGGCGGGCCACGAGGAACGCGACGAGCTCGCGCGGCGGTCGCTCGTCGACGGCGCGCCGCAGCACGGTGACGTCGTCGACGGGCCGCTCGACGGTCTCGGGCACCGGCGGCACGAGCCGCAGGTGGGGCACGTCCGGCACGGCGCGGACGGGGCGGGACTCGGGACCGGACAGCACGACGGCCTCCTCGGAGTAGATCAGGTAACCCTAACCTAACTCACCGAGGAGGCCGTCGTCCGCGTGAGTCACCTCACGCGGTGGTGCTCAGGTGCTGCGTCAGTGCGAGTGACCGGCGTGGTCGTCCGCGTCGTCGGCCGGCTTGTCCACCACGAGGGTCTCGGTGGTGAGCAGCAGCGCCGCGATGGACGCGGCGTTGGCGAGGGCCGAGCGGGTGACCTTGACCGGGTCGAGGACGCCCTGCGCGAGCAGGTCGCCGTACTCGTTGGTCGCGGCGTTGTAGCCCTGGCCGGTCTCCTTGACCTTGGCCACGACGACGTAGCCGGGCTCGCCACCGTTCTCGGCGATCCAGCGGAGCGGCTCCACCGCGGCCTTGCGGACGATGGCGACGCCGGTGGCCTCGTCACCGTCCTTGCCGAGGTTGTCGTCCAGGACCTGGCTGGCCGTGACGAGGGCCGAGCCGCCGCCGGCGACGATGCCCTCCTCGATGGCCGCGCGGGTCGCCGAGACGGCGTCCTCGATGCGGTGCTTCTTCTCCTTGAGCTCGACCTCGGTGGCCGCGCCGACCTGGATGACGACGACGCCGCCGGCCAGCTTGGCCAGGCGCTCCTGGAGCTTCTCGCGGTCCCAGTCCGAGTCCGAGGCCTCGATCTCGGCCTTGATCTGGCTGACGCGAGCGGTGACGTCGTCCTTGTCGCCGCCGCCGTCGATGATCGTCGTGTCGTCCTTGGTGATGGTGACGCGACGGGCGGTGCCGAGCACCTCGAGGCCGACCTGGTCGAGCTTGAGGCCGACGTCCGGGGTGACGACCTGCGCGCCGGTGAGGGCGGCGAGGTCGGACAGGATCGCCTTGCGGCGGTCGCCGAACGCGGGCGCCTTGACGGCGGCCGCGGTGAAGGTGCCGCGGATCTTGTTGACCACGAGCGTCGACAGGGCCTCGCCCTCGACGTCCTCGGCCACGATGAACAGCGGCTTGCCGGCCTGGACGACCTTCTCGAGCAGGGGCAGCAGGTCGTTGATCGAGGAGATCTTGCCCTGGTTGATCAGGATGTACGGGTCGTCGAGGACCGTCTCCTGACGCTCGGTGTCGGTGACGAAGTACGGCGAGATGTAGCCCTTGTCGAACTGCATCCCCTCGGTGAAGTCCAGCTCGGTGCCGAGCGTGTTGGACTCCTCGACGGTGATGACGCCGTCCTTGCCGACCTTGTCGAACGCCTCGGCGATGAGCTCGCCGATGTGCGCGTCGCGGGCCGAGATGGTGGCGACGGCGCCGGTGTCCTTGAGGTCGTCGACGTCGCGGGCGAGCTCGCGCAGGCGGTCCGAGACGGCCTCGACGGCGGCCTCGATGCCCCGCTTGAGGGCGATCGGGTTGGCGCCGGCGGCGACCGCGCGCAGACCCTCGTGGACCAGGGCCTGGGCCAGGACGGTCGCGGTGGTGGTGCCGTCACCGGCGACGTCGTTGGTCTTGGTGGCGACCTCCTTGGCGAGCTGCGCGCCGAGGTTCTCGAACGGGTCGTCGAGCTCGACCTCACGGGCGACGGTGACGCCGTCGTTCGTGATCGTGGGGGCTCCCCACTTCTTGTCGAGGACGACGTAGCGGCCCTTGGGGCCGAGGGTCACCTTGACGGTGTTGGCGAGCTGGTCGACACCGCGCTCGAGCGCGCGGCGGGCCTCCTCGTCGAATTCCAGGATCTTGGGCATGGGTTCCTTCCCAGGGTGCGGGCGTGAAGGGGGCCCACGGCCGACGGGTCGGCGCGGGCGAAGCGGCAGCGCCCCGGCCCTCGCGTCGGTGGGGACGCGGGGGCCGGGGCGCTACCGGCGGATCACTTCTCGACGATCGCGAGGATGTCGCGGGCCGAGAGGATCAGGTACTCGGTGCCGTCGTACTTGACCTCGGTGCCGCCGTACTTGCTGAAGATGACCTTGTCGCCGACGGCGACGTCGAGCGGGACGCGGTTGCCGTTGTCGTCGACGCGACCGGGACCGACCGAGAGGACCTCACCCTCCTGCGGCTTCTCCTTGGCGGTGTCCGGGATGACCAGGCCGGAGGCGGTGGTCTGCTCGGCCTCGAGCGTCTTGACGACGATGCGGTCCTCGAGCGGCTTGATGGTGACCGACACGGTGTCGACCTCCCCTTTCAGAGTCTGTGGGTGCGCTGGCGCGACCGCCGCGAGGCGGTCGGTCGAAGCCGTGGCGCGCGCCGTCGCGGGGGTCGCGTACCGTGGCTTCATCAGCACTCTCGTGGTGAGAGTGCCAGGTTCAAACCTAGGCCGCGGTTGGCACTCGGTCAAGCCGAGTGCCAGCGTCCGGCGGCCGGTACGCGGACGGCGGACGACGGGTGCGGCTGGAGACGTTCGAGCGGTTGCTCACGCCCGAGGGCCGTGCCCTGGTCGACGAGGTGCGCCGCCGCGCCGGCGTCGAGTCCGACCTCGCGCTGGGCACCCGGTTGCGCCGCACCCACGACGGCGAGCTGGTGGCGGCGGCCGTCACGCAGTCCCACCTGCGCGGCGTCGCGCGCACCAAGCTCGGCGACGACGCCGAGGCCATGTTCCTCACGCATGACGCGCTCCAGCAGGCGACGCGCTCCCGCGTGGCCGCCCACCGCGCGAGACGTCTCGCCGACGGCGGCGTCGGGTCGGTGGTCGACCTCGGCTGCGGGGTCGGGGCCGACCTCGTCGCCTTCGCCCGGGCCGGCCTGACGGTGCACGGCGTCGACCTCGACCCCGTCCGCGCCGCCATGGCCGCGGCCAACCTGGAGGCCCTCGGCCTCGAGGGCACCGTCGCGACGGGCGACGCGACCGCCGTCGACCTGACCGCGTGGGGCTCGGCGTTCTGCGACCCCGCCCGCCGTGACGGGCGCGGGCGCGTCTTCGACCCGCGGGCGTTCAGCCCCGACTGGGACTTCGTGACGCGCCTGCTCGACGGCGCCGCCGCGGTCAAGACGATGCCGGGCATCGACCACGACCTCGTCCCCGACGGGGTGGAGGCCGAGTGGGTGGGCGACGGCGGCGACCTCGTCGAGGCCTGCCTGTGGGGACGCCCGCTCGCTACCGCCGCACGACGCGTCACGCTGCTGCCCGCGGGCGCCACCCTCACCGACGCCGAGCTGCCCGACGAGGTCGACCAGGGCGGCCCGGGCGGCTACCTCTACGAGCCCGACGACGCGGTCGGCCGGGCCGGGCTGGTGGGCGCGGTGGCGGGGCTGGTCGACGGCTGGCTGCTCGACCCGCACCTGGCGTACGTCACCTCCGACCGGCTGGTGCCCACGCCGTTCGCGCGTGCGTTCCGGGTGCTGGAGGAGCTGCCGTTCCGCACCAAGGCGCTCAGGGCGGCCCTGCGCGAGCGCGACGTCGGCACCCTGACGATCAAGAAGCGCGGTGTCGAGGTGGTGCCCGAGCGGCTCGTCCGGACGCTGGGCCTGACCGGCTCGGTGCCGGCCACCGTGGTGATGACGCGGGTGGCGGGCCAGGGCGTCGCGCTGCTCGTCGACCCGGTGCCGTCCGGTCCCGACGGAACGGGCACGGCGGGCACGCGCAGCGCCTAGGCTGGAGCCTCATCCAGGTGAGGTAGTCGGACGGAGGGGACGTGGTGGACGTCGGCGAGCCCGCGACCGTGGTCCCGGTCCCCCGTCCCGGTCTGGTGCGCGAGACCGTCGGACCCGAGCGCACCGCCGTCGTGTGGTCCGACCGCCCCGTCGACGTCCTGCTCGACGCGCTCGCCGCGGCGGGCTACCTGCCCGTGCGGCTGCCACCCGCGGAGACGGCCGTCATGGCCGAGGTCACCGGCCCGCCGAGCCTGCTCCTGGTCGCCGCCGAGCACCTCGACGACGCCACCCTCGCCGCGCTCGCCGAGGTGCGTGAGCGGTCGCGGCAGACGCGCGTCGTCCTGCTGGCCGGGCCGTCCAGCGCGTCGACGCACCTGCTGACGGCCCTGCGGGTGGGCCTGTCCGAGGTGGTCGACCCCGACGACGCCGCCGCGGTCGCCGTCATCGTCGCCCCGCCCGACGACGCCGCGTCGCGCGAGCGGGTGCTGGCCATCGGCGCCCACCCCGACGACGTCGAGATCGGCTGCGGCGCCACCCTGCTGCGCCACCGCGCGGTCGGCCAGCGGGTCAGCGTGCTCACGCTGAGCCGCGGGGCGGTCGGGGGCGACAAGGACGCGCGGCGCCGCGAGGCCGTCAACGCTGCGGTCGCGATGGGCGCCGAGCTGCTGCTCGCCGACCTCGACGACACCCGGCTGGCCGACGCGCCCGACCTGATCCCGCTGATCGAGGAGGCGGTCCGGTTGGTCGACCCCACGACGGTCTACGTCCACTCCGCGCACGACAGCCACCAGGACCACCGCGCGGTGCACGTGGCCACCGTCTCGGCGGCGCGGCGCGTGCCCGAGCTGCTCTGCTACCAGTCGCCGTCGGCCACCAACGAGTTCGCGCCCACCAGGCTGGTGCCCGTCGACGACACCGTGCACGCCAAGGTCGACGTGCTCGCGCACTACCGCTCCCAGGCCGCCCGCCCGTACCTCGAGCCCGACCTCGTGGTCGCGGCCACGCGCTACTGGGCCCGCCAGCTCGCCCCCCGCACCCGCTACGCCGAGCCGTTCGAGGTGCTCCGGTCCAGCGGCCCCGCCGGCGGCTGAGGCCTCACCAGGCCCGCTGGTCGCCCCGGTGGTGCGGCGGCAGCCGGACGCCGGGCGGCGCGTAGACGTACGAGACCCCGCCCGTCGAGCCGATCCAGACCTTCTCGAAGTTCTCGCGCGTGTAGACGTTGCGGACGGCCTGGTCCGACGACGACGCCGGGTCGTTGAGCACCGGGTCGCCGTCGGCGGTGAAGCCCACGACCACCATCAGGTGGCCGTTGGTGCCGTAGCCGGCCTCGGGCATCTCGGCCTCCTTCCACGACAGCGAGACCACCACCGGGATGCCGCGGGCGACGAACCGCTCGACGTCGGCCAGGGAGCCGAGCCGCGTCACGAACGCCTCCAGGCCGAAGCGGTGCGCGTAGGCGGCGTTGAACGGCCAGTTGCCGGCGCCGTCGTAGGCGAAGTCCCAGGTGTGCATCGCGGCGTAGGGCACCTGCGGGTCGCCCGCGTTGGTCTCGATGCCCCGGAGCTCGGCGGCCGGCACCGGACGTCGCCAGTAGTACTGGACCATCGACGTCGAGGTGGGCGAGCACCACACCTGGCCGCCGCCGCCGAACTCCGGGTACTCGCCCTTGTGGATGTTCTGGCTGAATCGCGGCACGTCGAGCTCGACCGCACGGCCCAGGGTGAAGCGGCTCGTCGTGGGCAGCGGTCCGTCGGGCACCGCGGACGTCATGGTCGCGAGGCCGTCGAGGGTGGGCGTGGCACGCGAGCCCGCAGGGCGGAGCAGGCGGACGCGCGTCTGGTAGGCGTCGACCTGCCTGCCGTCGCGGGCGGCGAAGGTGTCGGTGTAGACGGTCGCGTCGTCGTCGCCCTGCCCGTCGACGGACGTGCGGTGGATGTCGGCGGCCGCCATGCCCGACGTCCAGCGGCCGAGCACGTACCACTTGGTCCAGCTGCCGTCGGGGGTGCGGCCGCGGAAGGTCGTCTCGACCCAGGTGCCCGTAGGGGTGGTGGCGTTCCACGACGCGATCGCCTCGGTGGCCCCGTACGACAGGCGCCGCACCGGCGACGTCCAGGTGCCGTACTCGTAGCTGCGCGCGGTGCCGTCGCCGTACGGGTCGGTGTACGAGGTGCGCTGCCGCTCGCGCGGCGAGACCGCCAGCCCGCCACCCCGCGTGGTCACCAGCCCGTCCGCGCTGCCGCGGGCGAAGTCGCGCCGGGAGTCGTCGCGCACCAGGGTGACGTGACGGTCGCCGGTGGACGTCGCGGCGTCGGTCCGCGCGGGCGACGAGGTGAGCAGCCCGGCGGCGACGCCCGCCGCGAGCAGGAGGGCGGCGGAGCGGCGCAGCGGGGAGGTGGTCATGCCCGCCTCCTACCCCGCCGTGCGACGGGCCAAACTCAGCGCTCCCGGTGCAGGCGCCGCACCGCGATGCGCGCGAGCTCGGCGTGGATCTGCTGGCTCGCCGGCACGTCCGGCGCCGGCAGCCGGACGAACGCCGACAGCACCAGCGGGCGTCCGCGCGGCGGCACCGCGACACCGGCGTCGTTGAACGTCACCGAGCCGCTGCCCGTCTTGTCGGCGAGCCGCCAGCCGGGCGGGAGGCCCTTGCGGAACCGGTCGTCGCTGGTGGTGTTGCGGAGCATCCAGTCGCGCAGCACCGCGCGGTCGGGGCACGACAGCGCCCGTCCCACCAGCAGCCGGGTCAGCGAGTGCGCGGCGGCGCGGGGCGTGGTGGTGTCGCGCGGGTCGCCGGGGGTGGCCTCGTTCAGCTCGGGCTCCCAGCGGTCGAGCCGCGTGCCGTCGTCGCCGAGGCTGCGCGCGAACCGGGTGATCGCCGACGGGCCGCCGAGGAGGTCGAGCAGGAGGTTGGCGGCGGTGTTGTCGCTGATCCGCACGGCGGCGTCGCAGAGCTCGCGCACGGTCATCCCCTCGTCCACGTGGAGCTCGGTGACGGGCGAGTAGTCGACGAGGTCGGCGCGCGTGTAGGTGATCCGGCGCTCGAGCACCTCGCCGCGGCGGTCGAGGTCGCGTAGCACCGCAGCGGCCAGGAGCGCCTTGAACACCGAGTGGATCGGCACCGGCTCGTCGGCGCGGTGGCTCAGGGTCGCGCGGCCGCCGACGACGCCCGCGTGGAACCCGATGGTCGCGCCGAACCTGCGCTCGAGGGCACGCACCTCGTCGACGCCGCCGCGGGGGCCGGCACCGGTGAGCAGCGCGGGGGCGGCGACGGCGAGCGGGGCCGCGGCCCCCACCTGGAGCAGGCGACGGCGGGTGAGGTCGGTGCGAGGCGTCATGACGCGGACGCTGCCAGCACCGGCGGCTTCATGTCCAAGACGGATGCGACCTGTCTCCATGCCGTTCTGCTATACCTGCAGCGTGGACCTGCTCACCCACCTGGAGACCTTCTGCGAGGTCGCCGACCAGAAGAGCTTCACCCGTGCCGCCGAGGCCCTCGGCGTGCCCCAGCCCGTCGTCAGCCGCCGGGTCGGGGCGCTCGAGCGACGTCTCGGCGGTCGGCTGCTCGTCCGCGGCCCGCGCGGCGTCGGCCTGACCGACCTCGGACGCGCGGTACTCCCCCACGCCCACGGGCTGCGCACGCGGGCCGAGCACCTGGCCGAGGTGGCCCGCACCTTCCACGACGGCGTGGTGGTCGCGGTGCCGCCGGGCGCCGACCCCCGCGCGCTCGTGGCGGCCCGCACGGCGGCGCACGACGCCGGGGCGGCGGCGACGTTCGTCGAGGCCGCACCGGACGCACGGGCGGCGATGCTCGCCGACGGGTCGGCGCAGGCGGCCGTCACGGCGTGCCCACCGGACGAGGCCGACCTCGGCGCCCCGCTGGGTGCGGCGACCACCTCCCCGGACGGCGGCCGCCTGCACCTGGACGACCTGCGCCGCGGCCGTGGCGAGCGGGAGGCACGGGCCACCACGGTGCACCTGGGCGTCGAGGACGACGTCCCCTGGGTGCGCGACGCGCTGCGTCGCCACGCCGCCGGAGCAGGCCTGGCCGCGGGTCAGGTGGCGGTCGGCGGCGCGGTGCTGGCGGCCGTCACCGACGTCATCGAGCACGGCGACCTGCTGGTCGCGACGCGCGCCGAGGCCGAACGGCACGGGCTCGCGTGGCGTCCCGTCGCCGGCCTCGACCTGTGGCGCGGCTACCAGGTGACGGGCGGCGGCCCGGACGCCGAGGTGCTGCGCGCCGTCGTGCCCGCGCTGGCCCGGGCGCTCGGGCTCGCACCGGGAGCACGACGGTGAGCCGGCCGGTGGAGGTCGTCGGGCACGACGCCGCCGCGATGGCGGTGGCCCACGACGTGGCCGCTCGCTGGGAGGACGCCGGCCTCGGCGGGGCGCTGCTCGCCCGCAACGTCGACACCGGCGAGGAGCTGGGCTTCGACGTCGGCCGCTCGATGCCGCTCGCGTCGCTCGTCAAGCTGCCGCTCGCCCTGGTGGTGCTCGACGCGGTCGACCGCGGCCTGCTGCGCGACGGGCAGCCGGTGGAGCTGGACCCCGGGGCCCGCACCCCCGGCAGCACGGGCCTCGGCGCGTTCTCCCACCCGTGCACCGTCGCCCTCGGCGACCTGGTGGGACTCGCCGTCACGCTCAGCGACAACGCCGCGGCGGACGCCTTGTTCGACCTGGTGCCACCGGGCGAGGTCTCCGCCGCGCTGGACCGGTGGGGGCTGCCGGACGTGCGCGTGCGGCACCGGATGGCCGACCTGCACGCCGCCGCGGACGCCGTGGCCGACGACTCGCTGATGGCGCTCGAGCTCGCCGTGCGCGCGACCACCGAGGGAGGCGGCCACGTCATCTCGATGCTCGACGTCGCGCGCGCCAACTGCGGGACCGCCCGCGCGGTCGCCGACCTCGTCCAGCGGGTGTGGACCGACGAGGTCGCCACGCCGACGGCCTGCGCGCGCCTGCGTGCGCTGATGGGTCGCCAGCTGACGAGCCGGCGCATGGCCGTCGAGCTGGCCTCGGACACCGTGACGGTGAGCAGCAAGACCGGCACGTTCCTCAACGTCCGGCACGAGGCGGCGATGGTCGAGACCGCGCTCGGCGACCGGGTGGTGGTGGTCGCGCTCACCGAGTCCTCGGTGCCGGCGATGGTCTCGCCCGAGACCGACCTGGCCATCGGCCACGCCGGACGGGCGGCGCTGCGCGCCCTGCGGACCTGACGTCAGTCGACGCCGCGCATGAGCGCGAGGATCGGCCTGCGGGCGAGGAGGAGGGCGGCGCCGAGCACGATCGCGACGAGCCCGAGCACCCCGAAGTACGCCCGCTCGGAGTCGGCGCTGTAGAAGCCCGCGAGGGTGCCGGACATCGCCGACCCGAGCGCGACGGACAGGAAGAACAGCGCGACCATCTGGCTCTTGTAGGCGGCGGGCGCGAGCTTGGTCGACACCGACAGCCCCACCGGGGACAGCAGCAGCTCGGACAGCGTGAACACGAGCAGGATGCCCACGATGCCGAGGAGCGGGGCCGAGCCCGGACCGCCGCCGGCCATCGGCAGGAACAGCAGGAACGCGACGCCCATGCCGGCCGTGCCGAGGGCGAACTTGGTGGGCGTCGAGGGCTGACGGGGTCCCAGGCGCGTCCACAGGGCGGCGAACACGCCCGCGAGCACGATGATGAAGACCGGGTTGATCGAGTTCACCCAGGCCACCGGCATCGTCCAGCCGCCGATGCCGCGGTCGAGGCGCTCCTCGGCGTAGATCGGCACCACGGTGAACTGCTGCTGGTACAGCGACCAGAACGCCGCACTGGCCACGAACAGCGGGATGAACGCCCACACGCGCGAGCGCTCGACGTCGGTGACCTGCCGGCTGGTGAGGAGCAGCACGAAGTACCCGACCGAGGCGACGACGGTGAGCACCACGACGACCGTCGACAGGTTGCCGGCGGTGAGCAGGCCGGTGAGGGAGGCGACCACCACGACGACGACCGCCACGGCCGCGACGGCGATCCATCGTCCACGCTCGGCGACGGGCAGCGGGTCGGGCACGTGGCGCGACGACGCGGGCATGCCCTTGCGGCCGATCGCGTACTGGACCAGCCCGGCGGCCATGCCGACGGCCGCGATGCCGAAGCCGACGTGGAACCCGGCGGTGTCCTGCGCCAGCCCGGTGAGCAGCGGGCCGACGAGCGCGCCCAGGTTGATGCCCATGTAGAACAGCGAGAACCCGGCGTCGCGGCGCGGGTCGTCGGCCTCGTAGAGCTCGCCGACGATCGTCGTCGCGTTGGCCTTGAGGCCGCCGCTGCCGAACGCCACGCACACCAGGCCCACGCCGACGCCGACCAGGCCCGGCAGCACCGCCAGGGCCACGTGGCCGACCATGATCAGCGCCGCGCTCGCGAACAGCGTCCGCTCCGAGCCGAGCACCCGGTCGGCGAGCCACGCGCCGAGGATCGTCGACAGGTAGACCAGGCCGCCGTAGGCGCCGACGATGCTCGTCGCCGACGACTGCGGCAGGCCCAGTCCCCCGTCCGCGACCGAGAAGTACAGGTACAGCGCGAGGATCGCCTGCATCCCGTAGAAGGAGAACCGCTCCCACATCTCCACCCCGAACAGGTGGGCGAGCGGGCGGGGCTGGCCGAGGAACGTCGCCTCGTCGCGGGGCTGCTGCGTCGTGGTCACGTCTCGTCACGATGCCACTGGTTGCACGGTGCGACAAGTCGACCGGCGACCCCCGTCAGGTGCAGGGAACGGGGGTCCCGTCGACGAGGTTGGCCGAGGCACGCGCGTCGAGGAGCAGGGCGGCCACCGCGCGTCCGGGCTGGCCGAGGCTCACCCGGCGCCCGTCACCGTCGCGCGTGGAGGCGATGCCCTGGAGCGCCAGGGTGCGGCTGACGGTCTGGAACTGCGCCGCCGTCAGGCGGTAGGCGCACGGCGGGCTGAGCTCGACCTCGCTGCGCCCCGGCAGCTCGTTGTCGGCGCCGGCGAACGCGAGCGTGCCGCCGCCGGTGCGTCCGAGCTCGGTGGCGGTGGTCGCGGCGCGGGCGGTGGCGCGGGCAACCTTCGCGCGGTTCTCGCGCAGGAAGTCGATCGAGGCGCGCGCCGACACCAGCTGGGTGTCGACGCGGCGGTTGTCGACCGCAACCTGGTCGGTCTCCTCGGCCGCGGTGGTGGGGTCCTGGTTGGCCTCGACGAGGATGCCGAGCGAGTGCCGCAGGCCGGCGGTGTTGCGCAGGATCCGCTCGTCGCCGTCGCCCGCGACCTGGGCGACGGGCTCGCCGTCCTCGTCGTACCAGATGCCGTACACGCCGTTGGTGTAGCCGGCGTCGAGCACCTGCGCCGAGACGTAGTCCTCGTTGAGCGTCACCGACTCGTCGTGCACGGCGTCGTCGACGTTGCGGTTGCGCGGCCAGAGGTTGATCAGCTGGCGGTCGTAGACCTCGGGCGTCTCGCCGAACTCGTGGAGGTCGTGGACGAGGTCGGGCTTGCGGTCGCGGATGACGCGGGCCAGCGCCTGCGTCTCGGCGGTGGCGAGCGCGAGGTGGTCGCGGTTGATGTCGACACCGGCGGCGTTCTGGCGGGTGTTCGCCGCGGTGCCGTCCGGGTTGGCGCTCGGCACGAACATCACCGTGGTGGAGGCCAGGAAGCGCCTGGTCGCCGGCGAGGTGTCGTACGCGAGGTCGCGGGCGAGCTGCAGGCACGCCTCGCGTCCCGACGGCTCGTCGCCGTGCTGGCTGCACGTGAAGAGCACCGACGAGCGGGACGCGACCTGCTCGGCCGTCCGCGGCCGGGGGTCGCCCAGCGTCACCAGCTGGAGGGGACGCCCCTGGGCGGTGCGGCCGACGGTCTCCAGGCCTACCCGCGCGCTGGCGGCGTCGAGCGCGCGCAGGAAGCGCTGCTCCTCGGGCTGGGTGGTCCAGCCGTCACCGCCCCGCTGCTCGAAGCCGGTGGTCGGCGCGGCCGCCGCGGTCGGGGCGGCCGAGGCGCCGGTTGCGGCCAGCAGGCCGGGGACGACGAGGGCGGCCGCGGCGGCGGCCACCAGGGTGCGGGTGCGGTGACGGAGGCTCATGGACCGTCCCTACCCCGTCGCGAACCGGGGCAAACCCCACAGAACGGTCAGGCGACGACGCGCGTGACCGGCAGCGAGGAGTCGGCGCCGAGGTCGAGCGACGACGGCGGCAGCCCGGCGCCGACGACGGCAGACCCGAGCGCGGCGACCATCGCGCCGTTGTCGGTGCACAGCACCGGCGGGGGCACGCGCACCTCGATGCCGTGCTCGGCGGCGCGCTCCTCGACGAACTGGCGCAGCCGACCGTTGGCGGCCACTCCTCCCCCGACGACGAGGTGCTTGACGCCGTGGGCGACGCAGGCCTTCATCGTCTTGGAGCTGAGCACGTCGCACACGGCGTCCTGGAACGAGGCGGCGACGTCGGGCACCGACACCTCGCGTCCCATCCGCTCCTCGTGCTCGACGTGACGGGCGACCGCGCTCTTGAGGCCGGAGAAGGAGAAGTCGAAGCGGTGCTTGTCGAGGTCGCGTCCGCCGGTGAGGCCGCGCGGGAACGCGATCGCGCGGCCGTCGCCGTCGCGGGCGACGCGGTCGACGTGCGGGCCGCCGGGGTAGGGCAGGCCGAGCAGGCGGGCCACCTTGTCGAAGGCCTCGCCCGCGGCGTCGTCGATCGTCTCGCCGAGCATCTGGACGTCGGTGGCGACGTCGTTGACGAGCAGCAGCGAGGTGTGCCCGCCGCTGACGAGCAGCGCGGCGGTGGGCTCGGGCAGCGGGCCGTGCTCGAGCTGGTCGACGCAGACGTGCGCGACGAGGTGGTTCACGCCGTACAGCGGCTTGTCGTAGGCGAGCGCGAGGGACTTGGCTGCGGCGATCCCGACGAGCAGCGCGCCGGTGAGCCCCGGGCCGCAGGTGACGGCGATCGCGTCGACGTCGGCCACCGAGACGCCCGCGTCGGCCTGGGCCTTCTCGATCATCGGCACCATCGCCTCGAGGTGCGCGCGGCTGGCCACCTCGGGCACGACGCCGCCGAAGCGGACGTGCTCCTCGACGCTGCTCGCCACCGCGTTCGCGAGCAGCTCGGTGCCGCGGACGATGCCCACGCCCGTCTCGTCGCAGGACGACTCGATGCCGAGGACGAGAGGTGCGCTCACAGGCCACATTGTGCCTCGCACGGGCGGGTCGACGCCGTCCGGCCCGGGGTGTCGGATTCCCAGGTGAACCTGGGAGTCCGACGACACCACGGAGAACTTCCCGAGGTGTCGTCGGTTCTCCGTGGGAGGTGGGACGGGTGGGGCGGCCGGGACGCTCGTAGCCTGGCCGCATGAGCGAGATGACGTACCGCCCCCTGGGCGACAGCGGCCTGATGGTCTCCGTGGTGGGCGTGGGCTGCAACGCCTTCGGCAGCCGGATCGACGCCGACGCGACGCAGGCCGTCGTCGACGCCGCGGTGGACGCCGGGGTCACCCTGTTCGACACCGCCGACAGCTACGGGCGCGGCGCGTCCGAGGAGCTGCTCGGACGCGCGCTCGGCAGCCGACGTGACGACGTCGTGGTGGCCACCAAGGTCGGCATGGACATGGGCGGCACCAACGGGCCGGACTGGGGCGCGCGGGCGTCGCGTCGCTACGTCAAGCGCGCCGCCGAGGCGAGCCTGCGGCGGCTCGGCACCGACCACGTCGACCTGCTGCAGCTGCACACCCCCGACGAGGTGACGCCGATCGACGAGACCCTCGAGGCGATGACCGAGCTCGTCACCGAGGGGAAGGTGCGCTACCTCGGCTGCTCCAACCTCACCGCGTGGCAGCTCGTCGACGCCGACTGGACGGCGCGCACGTCGGGCACGCAGCGCTTCGTCTCGGCGCAGAACGAGTACTCGCTCTACAACCGCTCGGCCGAGCTCGAGCTGGTGCCGGCCTGCGAGCAGCTGGGCGTCGGGCTGCTGCCGTACTTCCCGCTCGCGTACGGCCTGCTCACCGGGAAGTACGCGCGCGGCCAGGCCGCCCCCGAGGGCACACGGCTGGCCGACCCGAGCCAGGCCCGCCGCCTCGACGGCGCCGACTGGGACCGCGTCGAGGCGCTCCAGCGGTTCGCCGACGAGCGCGACCTGACGATGCTGCAGGTCGCGATCGGCGGGCTCGCCGCGCAGCCGGCGGTGTCGTCGGTGATCTCCGGCGCCACGAGGGCGTCGCAGGTGACGGCCAACGTCGAGGCCGCCGGGTGGGAGCCCACGCCCGACGACCTCGCCGCGCTGGACGACCTCACGTCGTCCGCCCACCTGTCCGGCGGCTACACGACGTTCGCGCCGGCCTCGCGCTGACGCGGGCCTCGCCCGACCGCCGAGTGGCGCAGAAGCCGACGCGAGTGGCGCACATCCGGGCCGGACGACGCGTGTCGACCCCGGATCTGCGCCACTCGGCGTACCGGGGCGGGGCGGGGGTCAGGCGGCGACGGCGCTGCGGCTGCGCCTGCGGCCCAGGAAGTGGTCGACGCTGAAGCGGCCGGGGCCGGCGGCGGCGACGACGAGCGCGACGATGCCGAGCAGCAGCACGAACTCGTAGCCGCCGGTGGCGGCGTAGAAGCCCGAGCCGCCGTGCACGAAGACCATCGCGCCGACCATCGTCGCGGCGAAGCCGACGGCGAACAGCGGGGTCAGGGCGCCCACGACGATCGCGACGCCTCCGACGAGCTCGACGACGATCGCGAACGTGGCCGCGACCGTGGCGAGCGGGATGCCGTTGCCCTCGAAGCCCTCGGCGGTGCCGCCGATGCCGCCGCCGGTCCACTTCTGCCAGCCGTGCGCGACCATCACCACCCCCAGTCCGACGCGGAGCGCGAGCAGGGCGAGGTCGTGGAGCGACGCGGGACGGTGCGACAGGGGCATGGTGGCCTCTCGGTGGGGAAAGATTGTCTCTTCAACCTTCCCCGACGACCGGCGGGGCAAACCCGTTCCCGCGAACGACCGAAGTGAGCCGTGTCTCGTCAGGCGTCGCGCTTGGCGGCGCGCTTCGCCGCACGCTTGGCGGCGCGCTCGCGCTTCTCGGCACCGTCGAGCCGCGCGGCCTCCTCGGGCGTCGGGGCCGAGCCGCCCAGGCGAGCCGGCGCCCACCACTGGCCGGTGGGGTCCAGCGGGTAGCTCGCCACCGTCTGGTCGAGCAGGCCGCGCATCCGGGTGCGCAGGTCCTCGGTCTCGGCGACGGGGTCCTCGCCGGTCGGGTGGAGGGGCTCCCCGACGGTGAGCGCGATCGTCCTGCCCCGCGAGAAGTCGCGGGGCTGGTCCTTGGTGTACATCAGCTGGGTGCCCCACAGCACGAGCGGGACGACGGGCACGCCCGCCGCTGCGGCCATCCGCACGGCGCCGGTCTTGAGCTCCTTGACGTCCATCGAGCGGCTGATCGTGGCCTCGGGGAAGATCCCCACCACCTCGCCCTTGCGCAGGTACTCCACCGCGGTCTCGTAGGACTGCAGCCCGTCGGCGCGGTCGACCTCGATGTGGTGCAGCGAGCGCATCAACGGCCCCACGTAGCGGTGGTCGAACAGCTCGCGCTTGGACATGAACCGCACCAGTCGCTTGCTCGGCTGCGTGGCCAGCCCACCGAAGATGAAGTCGACGTAGCTGATGTGGTTCACCGCCAGCACGGCGCCGCCGGTGCGGGGCACGTGCTCGGTGCCGGTGGTCTGGAAGCTGATCCCGAGGGCCCGGAACGCCGCCTTCGCGGTGACGATGATGGGCGGGTACGTGATGTCGAGCACCGGTGGAGCCTAGCCTGCACAGGTGCCCGTCGACCCCTACCTGCAGTGGATGATCGGCACGTCGGTCGAGTCGCACCCCCACCGGGGGGCGACCGTCCACGTCGTCACCACCCTCGGACGCCTCGGCCTGGTCGCTCTGGGCGACGTCGCGGACCAGGCGGACGCGGTCGGCGAGGCGGTCCGTGCCCTGCGGGCGGACGGGCGCGACCCGCTCCGCGCCAGCGTGCACCCCGGCGCCGCCGACGACGTCACGGTCTGGGACGGGCCGCCCACCGCCTGGGAGTGGATGCTCCACGACGGCAGGCCGGTCGAGACCCCGCGCGGCGTCGCCTGGCTCGCCGCGGACCGGTCCGAGGAGCTGACGAGCCTGATCGCCGACCACAGCCCCACCGCCCACGCCCGCCCGGGCGATCCCGACGTGCGCGGCTGGGCGGGGGTCGTCGTCGACGACGTGGTGGTGGCCACCGGCGCCGTGGTGGACAGCCCCGCGGCATGGCCGCACCTGCGGGCGATCGTCACGCACCCGTCCGCCCGGGGACGGGGTCTCGGCACGGCCGTCACCGCCTTCCTCACCGCGGACGCGCTGCGGCGGGCGGGCGCGTGCAGCCTGTCGATGTACTCGCACAACGACGGCGCGCGGCGGCTGTACGAGCGGCTCGGCTACCGCACCGTCCGCCGGTTCGCCTCGGCCCCGGTCAGCCGGTGAGGCCGAGGGCCAGCACGAGCGCGTCACGACCGTCGGCGTAGTAGGCGCGGCGACGCGAGAGCTCGGCGAAGCCCTCGGAGCGGTAGAGCGCGAGGGCGGGCTCGTTGTCGGCGGCCACCTCGAGCAGCACGCGCTCGCACCCGCGTCGACGTGCCTCGTCGAGCAGGCCCCGCAGCAGCGCACGTCCGGCGCCGGCGCCCCGCCCCGGCGGGGCCACGGCCAGGCGCATCACCTCGGCGACGTCGCCGACCACCATCAGGTCGGCCCAGCCGGCCACCTCGCCGCGTCCGATCCAGACCAGGACGTGACGGGTGTCCGGCACCTGGTCCAGCTCGGCCCGGACGGTCGCCTCGGACCAGCCCTCGGCGCCGAAGCAGCTCTGGTCGACCGCCGCGATCGAGCCCGTGTCGAGGGGGCCGGCCAGCTCGACGGCGATCACGACGCGCGCTTGCGCGCTCCGGGCGGCACGGCGTCGGGCCGGCGCAGGTACAGCGGCTCGGGGTCGACGACGTCGGCGCGACCGCCCGCCACCAGCGCGGCGAGCACCCCGGCGTCGGGGTCGGCGGGGCCGCCGACGCGCGCGAGGTCGTCGGCGTAGAGGTCGGCGCCGCGCCCGAGCACGGGCACGTCCGGACCGAGGGTCACGGCGAGGTCGGCGGCCCGCGCCACCTGGGGGCCGTCGGTGCGACGGACGCGGTCGCCGTCGGCGTCGTAGGCGGCCCAGTAGACCTCCTTGCGACGCGCGTCGGTGGCGACGCAGAACCGCCCCGTGCGGCCATCGACCCTCGCCTGCTCGGCGACGACGTCGAGGCTGCACACCCCGTGCACCGGCACGCCGAGCGACGCGGCCAGCGTGCGCGCGGTGACGACGCCGACCCGCAGACCGGTGAACGGGCCGGGCCCGACGCCGACCGCCACCGCGGTCACGTCGCGCACGGCGCGTCCGGCGTCGGCGAGCGCCCTCGCCACGGCCGGGGCGAGCTGCTCGCCGTGGTGCATGGCGTCGGCCCCGGTGACCGACGCGACGACGGACGTGCCGTCGTGCAGGGCGACCGAGACGGTGGGTGACGCGGTGTCGAGGGCGAGGACGAGCACGGGGGTCCTAGTCGTTCGGGGCCGAGGCGACGTCGGCGAGCAGGGTGGAGCGGAGCGGGGTGCGGGCCCAGCGCGCACCGTGGGGCTTGACGGTGATGACGCGGGTGTCGTCGCCCGAGCCGGGCACGCCCGCGCCGACGGGGTCCATCACGTCGGCCTGGCGTCGCTCGAGGCGCACCTCGAGCCAGGCGTCGCTGAGCTGCTCGGCGACGCCGGCGCCCCACTCCACCACGGTGACGGAGTCCTCGAAGGCGGTGTCGAGGTCGAGGTCGTCGAGCTCGGCGACGTCGTCGAGACGGTAGGCGTCGACGTGCACCAGCGGCGGCCCGTCCACCAGCGACGGGTGGTCGCGCGCGATGACGAACGTGGGGGACGTGATGGGGCCGCGCACGCCGAGGCCCTTGGCGATGCCCTGCGTCAGCGTGGTCTTGCCGGCGCCGAGCGCGCCGGACATGACGAGCAGGTCGCCCGGGCGCAGGAGGCCGGCGAGCCGCTCGCCGAACGCGTAGGTGGCCGACGCCGTGTGCATCTCGCGCGCCAGCCAGAGGGTCTTGCCGAACTCGAGCATGTTCCCGTGGGTCTCGACCACGTGGTAGCGCCGGCGGCTCCAGAACTCGACGTTCTCGGGCAGCTCCTCGCGCACCTGCAGCCAGATGCCGTCGACCCCGCGCTCCTCGGCGGTGTCCTCGGCGACGCCGACCATGGCCGAGGCGACGCCGCGGTCCTGGTGGTCGGGGTCGACGCTCACGCGCCGGAAGCCCAGCAGGCCGGGACGGGTCTCGTCGAAGAGCATCGCGCCGATGGGCTCGCCGCGACGCTCCACCAGCAGCCCGCCGGAGGTCGCGATCGCCGCGGCGATCTTCTCGACGCTCTCCTCGGCCGCGGTCGACGGCGGGTCGAGCGGCGGGCGGGCACCGAACGAGCGCCGCACGACGTCGAGGACGGCGGCGGCGTCCGACGGCTGCGCGTCGAGCACGTTGAGGGCGTGGCGGGAGAGGGAAGGCATCAGGTGACCCGGTCGACCAGCTTGATCAGGGCCTCGTTCACCTGGTCGTGCCCCTCGAGCATCATCATGTGGCCCGCGCCCTCGATCGTGACGAGCTCGGCGCCCTCGATCTCCTCGGCGAGCCGGCGACTGTGCTTGTAGACCGTCAGCTGGTCCTTGGTGGCGCCGATGACGACCGTCGTCTCGCCCGACAGCACACCGAGGGCGTCGAAGAGGTCGAGCGAGGTGAAGTTGGGGTAGAAGTCCCAGAACAGGTGCGTGGGCGCGGCCGAGATCATCTCGTCGGTCATGTCGGCGTACTTCTCGGGCGTGTGAGGGCCGACCGCGAACCGCTTGGTGAGCGCGTAGGAGTTGACCTTGCGCGCCTGGTCGACCAGGAACGTCAGCTTCGACAGGCCGTTGACGAGCACCGGCTGGGTGCGGCTGAGCAGACCGCCCCCGCCGACGAGCTCGCCCGCGCTCGTGCCCATGAGGACGACGCCCGCGACCCGCGCCCTGACGACGTCGGGGTACTGCTTGGCGAACGCCATCACCGACATGCCGCCCATCGAGTGGCCCACCAGGACGACGGGCCCGGTGGGCGCGACGGCGTCGAGCACGGCGCGCAGGTCGTGGCCGAGCTGCTCGAGCGTGGCGTGCTGGCGGTCCGAGCGGCCCGACTTGCCGTGCGAGCGCTGGTCGTAGAGCACCAGCCTGTTGCGTCCGCGGAGGGCGGCGCGCTGGTAGTGCCAGCAGTTCAGGTCGAGCACCCAGCCGTGCACGAACACGACGGTGGGCGCGCCGTCCTGCGCCTCGTCGTCGGCCTCGTCGACCTCGACGTTGAGCGAGACGCCGTCGTCGGCCATCACCCGGATGGGGGTGGAGTGCAGGGACCCGAAGGTGGCGGCGTCGCCCCGGCGGGCGCGACGCTTGGTGCGTCCGCGGTCGGACGCGACCTTGGCCGCGGCGGCGGCTCCTGCCGCACCCGCGACCGTCACGCCCACCGCCGCCAGCCCACGCCAGCTCATCAGTGCCATCGCCTGGTTCCTCCTGGTCCGAGAGTCTCAGATCGCCCGGTACGACCGGTGGATCCGACCACCCAGCCTAGTGACGACCTCGTAGCCGATGGTGGCGGCTGCCTCGGCCCAGTCCTCGGCCGACGGCGCGCCGGGCGCGTCACCGAACAGGACGACGTCGTCGCCGCGGCTCGCGTCGTCGTCACCGAGGTCGACGACGAGCTGGTCCATGCAGATCCGCCCGACCACCGGACGCAGGCCCGCGGCGGTGGCGACGTGGGCCCGTCCGGAGGCCCCGCGCAGGAGACCGTCGCCGTAGCCGACGGGCACCAGACCGAGCGTGGTCTCGCGCGGGGCGACCCAGGTGTGGCCGTACGACACCGCGGTGCCGGCGGGCACGCGCTTGACCGACGCCAGCGCCGCGCGCAGCGTCATGACGGGCCGCAGGCCGAGCGACTCCGCGGTGCCGAGCTCGGGCGAGGGCGAGATGCCGTACGACGCGATGCCGACCCGCACGAGGTCGTGGTGGGCCGACGGCAGCGTCAGGGTGGCGGCGGAGTTGGACAGGTGGCGCAACGGGACGTCGAGCCCGGCGTCGGACGCGGTGGCCAGCGCGTCGGCGAACACCTGCTCCTGCGCGGCGTTGGCGGGGTGGCCGGGCTCGTCGGCGCAGGCCAGGTGCGACCAGACGCCCGTGACGTCGACGCTGCCGGCGTCCCGGGCGGCCACGGCGGCGTCGACCAGCCGTGCCCACTCCGCGCCGAACGCGCCGTTGCGGGACAGGCCGGTGTCGACCTTGAGCTGGACGCGGGCGCGACGTCCGGCGCGTCCGGCCCCGTCGACCACCTCGGCGAGCTGGTCGGCCGACGACGCCGTGACCTCGACGTCGGCGCCGACCGCACCGGCGAAGTCGGCGCCGGGGGTGGCGAGCCAGGCCAGGAGCGGTCCGGAGTCGCCGGCGTCGCGCAGGGCTCGGGCCTCGTCGAGGGTGGCGACACCCAGCCACGCGGCGCCGGCCTCGCGGGCGGCGCGCGCGCACTCGACGGCGCCGTGGCCGTACGCGTCGGCCTTGACGACGGCCATCAGCGCGCTGCCCGGTGCGCGGGCGGCGAGCACGCCGAGGTTGGCGCGGTAGGCGTCGAGGTCGACGACCGCCTCGGCCATCGGTGTCTCAGCCACGCCAGTCCCTCACGTCGTGGTCGGCGAGCTCCCCGCGTCGCATCGCGGCGATGACGCGGGGCACGTGGTCGGCGACCAGGTGCGCGGTGATCGGGCCGCCGGGGTTGGCGCGAACGCTCGCGGCGCCGTGCAGGAACGCGGCCAGCGAGCCGGCCGTGCGGGGGTCGGCGCCGGCGGCGAGGAAGGACCCGGCGAGCCCGGCGAGGACGTCGCCGGCACCGGCCGTGGCGAGCCAGGGCGACCCGGTGAGGTTGACGCGCGTGGGCTCGCCCGGGTGCGCGACGAGGGTGCGGGCGCCCTTGAGCAGGACGGTGACGCCCCAGCGCTCGGCGGCGCGGGTGACGTGGGCGAACGGGTCGGCCTCGACCTCGTCGCGCCCGACGTCGAGCATCCGGGCCAGCTCGCCGGCGTGCGGCGTGAGCAGGGCGGGGACGTCGAACGAGTCGGGGACGTGCGCGAGCGCGTCGGCGTCGACCACCAGCGGCGCGCCGTCGGCGAGGGCCAGCGCGAGCCGGTCGGCGACGTCGTCTCCCCCGCCGGGCCCGACCACCCAGGCCTGGACGCGGCCGTGCGGGCCGTCGTCGGGGTGGGCGACCACCTCGGGGCAACGGTCGACGATGCGCGCGCACAGCGCCGCGCTGCCGACGAAGCGCACCATGCCGGCGACGCCCGCCTGGGCGCCGCGGACGCACAGCTGGGCGGCACCGGCGTACTGCTCGGAGCCGGCCGCCACGCCGACGACGCCGCGCGTGTACTTCTGCGCGCCGGGGTCGGTGGCCCCGCCGATCGCGGCGTCGAGCACGTCGGCGTCCGAGGCCTCCAGGGCCTCGAGCAGCGGGGCGGGCAGGTGCGGGTCGAGCCCGATGTCGACCAGCGGCGCGGGCCGGGGGCCGGACGCACGGGCGGCGGGGTCGAGCAGGTGGGCGGGCTTGTGGGTGCCGAAGGTGACGGTGAGGTCGGCCGTCACGTGCTCGCCGTCGAGGGTGCCGCCGTCGACGTCGACCCCGCTCGGCACGTCGACGGCCACGACCGTCGCACCGGACGCCTGCAGCCGCGGCCACCAGGACGCCATCGGCTCGCGCAGGCCGCCGCGTCCGCCGATGCCGACGACGCCGTCCACGACGACGGTCGCGGGCACCGGGCCGTCGACCTGGGTGGCACCGGCGGCCAGCGCGGCGGCCAGGCCCTCGGCGTGGACGCGGTCGGCGTCGGTGGGCAGCACGTCGACGTGCACGCCGAGCCCGGCGAGCACCGCGCCTGCGAACAGGGCGTCGCCACCGTTGTTGCCGGGACCGACGACGACCAGCACCCGCGCGGCGCCGTCACCCTCGACGAGCCGCAGCAAGTGGTCAGCCAGGCCGCGCGACGCGCGCTTCATCAGCTGCCCCTCCGGCACGGTCCGCATCAGCGCCTCCTCGGCGGCGCGGACGTCGTCGACGCGGTGCGCCCGGAGCACGTCAGGACTCCAGGACCACGAAGGCGGACGCGATGCCGCCGTCGTGGGAGATCGACAGGTGGTGGGAGGTCACGCCCAGCTGCGCGGCGCGCTCGGCGATCGTGCCGGCGATGGTGAGCAGCGGCCGTCCGTCGGGGTCGTTGACCACCTCGGCGTCGAGCCAGGCCAGGCCGGCGGGCGCGCCGAGCGCCTTGGCGAGCGCCTCCTTGACGGCGAACCGCCCGGCCAGCGACCCGACGGGCAGGTGCTTCTCGGCGTCGGTGAACAGCCGCTCGGACAGCGCGGGCGTGCGCTCGAGCGACTCGGCGAAGCGGGCGATGTCGACGACGTCGATGCCCACGCCGACGATCATTCGACCGTGACGGACTTGGCGAGGTTGCGGGGCTGGTCGACGTCGTGGCCGAGCTCGTCGGCGAGCGCGGCCGCGAAGACCTGCAGCGGCACGGTGGCCACCAGCGGCTGCAGCAGCGTGGGCACGCGCGGCAGGCGGACGACCTCCGAGGCGTACGCGTCGACCGACGTGTCGCCCTCCTCGACGAGCACGATGGTGCGGGCGCCGCGGGCGCGGATCTCCTGGATGTTGGAGACGACCTTCTCGTGCAGCTGGTCGCGGCCGCGGGGAGGCACGACGACGAAGACCGGCAGGCCGTCGTCGATCAGCGCGATCGGGCCGTGCTTGAGCTCGCCGGCGGCGAAGCCCTCGGCGTGCAGGTAGGCCAGCTCCTTGAGCTTGAGCGCACCCTCGAGCGCCACCGGGTAGCCGGCGTGACGGCCGAGGAACAGCACCGTGCTCTCGGCGGTCATCGAGCGGGCGAGGTCGCGCACCTGGTCGGCGCCGTCGAGCACGCGGCGGATCGCGTCGGGCATCTTCTCGAGGTCGTCCATGACCGCGGCGATCTCGTCGCCGAACTTCACGCCCTGCACCTGCGTCAGGTAGAGCCCGAGCAGGTAGCAGGCGACGACCTGGGTCAGGAACCCCTTGGTGGACGCGACGGCGATCTCGGGGCCGGCGTGGGTGTAGATGACGGCGTCGGACTCGCGCGGGATCGTCGAGCCGTTGGTGTTGCAGATCGCGATCACCTTGGCGCGCTGCTCGCGTGCGTGGCGGATGGCCATCAGGGTGTCCATCGTCTCGCCCGACTGGCTGATCGCGACGACCAGCGTGGAGCGCGACAGGATCGGGTCGCGGTAGCGGAACTCCGAGGCGAGCTCGACCTCGCAGGGGATGCGGGTCCAGTGCTCGATGGCGTACTTGGCCACCATGCCGGCGTACGAGGCGGTGCCGCAGGCGATGATGATGATGCGGTCGATGTCGCGCAGCTCGTCGTCGGACAGGCGCATCTCGTCCAGCTGCAGGCGCCCGTCGGCGGCGTGCCGTCCGAGCAGCGTGTCAGCGACGGCCTGGGGCTGCTCGTCGATCTCCTTGAGCATGAACCAGTCGTAGCCGCCCTTCTCGGCGGCCGAGATGTCCCAGTCGACGTGGAAGTCGGTGGTGGGGGCGGCGGCGCCGTCGAAGTCGGTGACGGTGATCGAGTCGGCGGTGATCTCGACGACCTGGCCCTGTCCGAGCTCGATCGCCTCGCGGGTGTGCTCGATGAACGCCGAGACGTCGGAGGCCAGGAAGTTCTCGCCCTCGCCGCGGCCGACGACCAGCGGCGAGTTGAGCCGCGCGCCGACGACGACGCCGGGCGACTGCGCGTCGCTGACCACGAGGGTGAACGCGCCCTCCAGGCGGCGGCAGACCTGGCGGACGGCGTCGGCCAGGCTCGCGGCGCCGTCCTCGAGCGCGTCGGCGACCAGGTGCGTGACGGTCTCGGTGTCGGTGTCGGACTCCATCTCGTGCCCCCGGGCCTCGAGCTCGGTGCGGAGCTCGGCGAAGTTCTCAATGATGCCGTTGTGCACGACGGCGACGCGGTGCCGGGCGTCGACGTGGGGGTGCGCGTTGCGGTCGTTGGGGGCGCCGTGGGTGGCCCAGCGGGTGTGCCCGATGCCCGTGGTGGACCGCGGCAGCGGGTGCTCGGCGAGGACCTTGTCGAGGTTGGCGAGCTTGCCCGCCTTCTTGGCCGACGCGATCGCGCCGTCGTCGACGACGGCGACGCCGGCGGAGTCGTAGCCGCGGTACTCCAGGCGTCGCAGCCCCCCGACGACGACGTCGACGGCCTGCTGCGACCCGGTGTAGCCCACGATTCCGCACATGGGTGCAGGGTACCGAGAGCGCGCGGCCGTCCCGGCTTTGGGACGATGGTCGACATGTCGCAGACGGACACTCGGATGTCCCCCGCCCACGGAGAGAGCTCGCCGTACGTCGAGCTCGAGCGCGACGCGTGGGCCGGGCTCGCCGGTGACGCACCGCAGCCGCTCAGCGCGGAGGAGATCGAGCGGGTCCGCGGCCTCGGCGACGAGCTCGACCTGGAGGAGGTCCGACAGGTCTACCTGCCCCTGGCGCAGCTGATCAGCATGCGGGTCAGGCTCGCCGGCGCGCTCTACCGGGCGCAGGAGCAGTTCCTGGACCGTCCGCAGCCGCAACGCACCCCGTTCGTCATCGGGATCGCCGGGTCGGTGGCCGTCGGCAAGTCCACCACCGCGCGGCTGCTGCGCGAGCTGCTCTCGCACGGCGACCAGCACAGCCGCGTCGACCTCGTCACCACCGACGGGTTCCTGCACCCCAACGCCGAGCTCGAGCGCCGCGGGCTGCTGGCCCGCAAGGGGTTCCCCGAGTCGTACGACCGCAAGGCGCTGCTGCGCTTCGTCATGGCGGTCAAGTCAGGGCGCGAGGAGGTGTCGGCCCCGATCTACTCCCACCTCACCTACGACGTCACCGACGAGCGCGTCACCCTGCACCGACCCGACGTGGTGCTCGTCGAGGGCCTGAACGTCCTTCAGCCCGCCCGGACCCGCGGCGACGGCCGCCCCGGCCTCGCCGTCAGCGACTTCTTCGACTTCTCCATCTACGTCGACGCCGCCCGCCGCGACATCCGCAGCTGGTACGTCGAGCGGTTCCTGCGCCTGCGCGAGACCGCGTTCCGCGACCCGGCGTCCTACTTCACCCGCTACGGCGCACTGGACGAGGCCCAGGCCCGCGAGCAGGCCCTCACGCTGTGGGACTCCATCAACGGCCCCAACCTCAAGGACAACATCCAGCCCACCCGCGGCCGCGCCACCCTCGTCCTGCGCAAGGACCACGACCACTCCGTCCGCTGGATCCGCCTCCGCAAGCTCTGACCCCCCCGGCCTCCCGCCGCCCCCGGCCCGCCGAGTGGCGCAAACTCGGGGTCGACACGCGTGATTCGGCCCGGATCTGCGCCACTCGCGTCAGGTTTTGCGCCACTCGGCGTCGGCCGCCGGCGGTGACCGGTTTGCGCCGGTCGACGCGGCACCCTGCACCTTGCACCCGCCGGCGGTGCGGCACCCACCACGGCAGGTGGCGGACCCACGACGGACGCCTCGATCGTGGTGGGTCAGCCACCGCCGGACGGACGTGGTGGTGGGTGGGGCACCGCCGGGTCAGTTCAGGTAGGCGATGGACGCGTTGAGCGCCGTCGCGAACAGCACCCACGCGAGGTACGGGACGAACAGGCCGGCCGCGACCTTGGAGACGCGGAGGTTGGCCAGGAGCGTCCAGGCGACGAGGACGTCGAGCACGACGATGACCACGAGCCCGGGCCACAGCAGCTCGGCACCGAAGAAGGTGGGGGTCCAGGCGAGGTTGACGACCAGCTGCACCCACCACAGCCGCAAGGCGGTGGAGGCCTCGGCGGGCTGGGCGTCGCGGCGACGCCAGACGAGCCACGCGGCGACGGCCATCGCGGCGTACAGGACCGTCCAGACCGGGCCGAAGACCGCGTTGGGCGGGTTGAACGGCGGCTTGGCGGCGTCGACGTACCAGCCGTCGACGGCGCCGAGCGTGGCCAGGCTGCCCAGGCCGGCGACGACGAACGTCGCGGCGAGGAAGCCCAGCAGGACCAGGACGGAGCGTCCCTCGCACGCGGGACGGGTGCGGGTGCGGGTGGCTGTCTGCGTCATGACTCCAGGAAACAACGACCCGAAGTAGTTCGCAAATGGAAATACATCGATCCGACGGAGGCCTCCGTCACGTCCACACCGCCTCCTCGTCCAGCTCGCGCCCGATGCCCGCCAGGGCCGCCAGCGCCTCGCGCAGGGCGTCCCACTCACGCTCGCCCAGCCGGGCTCGCCAGGCGTCCTCGACCTCGGCGATCACGGCCTCGCTCGACTCGACCGCCCGCCGGCCGCGGGCCGTGGGGCGCAGGATCCGGGCACGACGGTCCTTCTCGTCGCGCACGGTCTCGAGCAGCCCCTGCTCCTCGAGCGTGTTGGCGAACTCCCCCAGCGCCTGCTTGGTCATGCCCACCCGCTCGGCGAGGTCGGTCACCCGCATCCCCTCGACCGGCGTGAGGCTCATCAGCCGCACCTGGCTCGACCGGAGCCCGCCAAGACCCGCACCACGACGCTCGACGTCGCGGCGCAGACCGTCGAGGGCGTAGCCCAGCAGCGCCAGGATGTGGTCGGGAAGATCGTCCTTGACCGAGATCATCAGGCAACCTTACTATCGCCAGAAGGTAAGGCAACCTGACTACTTGGGATCCCCATGGACCCGTCGACCTCGACCGGACGCACGGGCGGAGCCCGCACCGTGGCCACGCTCCCGACGTCGCCGGACGTGCCGCTCGCGTGGCTGCTCGGCACCGACGAGCAGAACGCAGCAGCCGCCCTCGACGACCTGGTGCTCGAGGCCACCGGACGTCGCCCGTCCAGCGGCTCCACCACCGTCGAGGCGCTGCCGCACGCGATGGGCTCGCCGGCCACCGCCGGGGTGTACCGGGTCCGAGGTCGGCAGGAGGACGGCGGTGACTGGTCGCTGTTCTGCAAGGTGCTCCAGCACGTGCGGCACTGGCCCGGCCTGGCGTACCTGCCGCCGGACGTGGCGTCGCACTTCGCCGACACCTTCCCCTGGCGCTCCGAGCTCGAGCTGTGGGACCCGCGGGTCCAGGCCTCGCTCCCGGACGGCCTGCGCAGCCCGCGTCTGCACCGGGTGGCCGAGCTGCCCGACGACCGGGTCGCGATCTGGCAGGAGGACGTGGCCGAGGCGGACGTCGAGTGGGACGACGCGAGGTACGCCCGCGCCGCGCACCTCCTCGGTCGGTGGAACGCCCGGTCGACCTCGGTCGAGGCGATGGCGGTGAGCGACCTCCCTCCGGGGTTCGCGCTGAGGATGTACGGCGAGCAGGCCGTGCCCGCGCGTGGTCTGGCTCCGCTGGAGGACGACGGCCTGTGGGCGCACCCGTGGCTCGCGGACCACCACGACCTCCGCGAGCGCCTGCGGGTCCTCGGCCGCGACGTCCCGGCGATGCTGGACCGGCTCGACACCTTCGTCCAGGCCCTTCCGCACGGTGACGCGAGCCCGCAGAACCTGCTGGTCCCGGCTGACGACCCCGCGGACCACGTGGTGATCGACCTGTCGTTCCGCAGCCCCCACGCGCTCGGGTTCGACCTCGGCCAGCTGCTCGTCGGGCTCGTGCACTGCGACGCCGTGCCGGCCGCCCGCCTTCCCGGCATCGCGGCGGCCGTCGTGCCGGCCTACGTCGACGGGGTGCGCGCCGAGGGGGTCGCGGCGAGTCCCGACGAGATCGCCGACGGCTTCGCCACCTCGACCCTCCTGCGCAGCGGGTTCGACGGGTTCCTGCTCGACGAGCTCGCCGACGCCCGACCGGACGCCCCACCCTCCCCCTCGTTCACCCAGCGCATCGAGCTCGCCAGGTTCCTCACCGACCTTTACGACTCGCGCCCGCACACCCACCGGCTCCGGAAGGACCTCCCATGAGCACCACCACCTCGCACCGTCCCGTGGCCTCCCGCCCCGCGGTGCCCGGCGGTCTGGCCGCCGCCGTCCTCGGAGCCACCGCCCTGGCCGCGTCCAACGTCTGCTTCGCGATCCTCACCGCCGACGGTGCGGCCCGGGACACCGCCGACTACCTCCGGCTCGTGCAGGGGCGACCGCTCCTCGTCGAGGTCGGAGCCGCGCTCGGGCTGCTGGCCTGTCTCTTCCTGGTGCCGGCGGTGTGGGCGGTGGTGGGCCGGATCGACGAGGGCCGCGCGCGCCTCGCCTCCGTGGGCGGCTGGCTGATGTCGAGCGGATACGTCATGGGCGTCGCCCTCTCGGTCGAGACCCTCCTCGCCCTGTCGGTGTCGGCGTCCGACCTCAGCCCGGCCGGCTTCGTCGACGCCGTCGACCACCGGACCACCGCGGTCGCCACCGGCATGTACGCGGTGTTCGGGATCGGTGCGCTCCTCGGCGGCCTGGTGCTCGGCGTCGCGATGCTGCGCGACCGCGACGTCCCCCGCTGGTGCGGGGTGGCGCTCGTCGCGTCGGAGCCCGTGCGCGTGGCGGGGCTCCTCAGCGGCGTCCACGGCCTGACCGCCGTCGCCTCGCTCCTGATCCTGACGAGCTTCGTGGCCGTCCTGCGACCTCGGCCCTGACGCCGCCCGCTCACAGCGACCGCTGCATCTCCCCGGCCATCTCCACCAGCTCGAACCCCATGGCCGCGTTGACGTCGATCATCGGGCCGTTCACCTCGGCGTTCCAGGTGTGCACCTCGGTGCGGGGCCCGATCGCCGGTGCGGCGACGTGCAGGTTGCGCACCTTCATCGCCAGACCGAGACGGTGCCCGCGGTGGGCCGGGAGGACGAGGGTGTCCCACTGGAACACGCGCAGCAGGTCGCCCGACGGCACCACGAGCCGGGTGTGGCCGGCGAGCGCACCGTCGGGCGCGACGGCCACCGTCGTCACCGCCACCCGTGCCATCGCGTCCAGCTCGGACTCCGCGTGCCGCAGCCGGTCGACGTCGTAGACCTCGGGCTCCCAGGCCATGTCGCCGCTCGGCGCCTCGGCGAGCAGGGCGCCGAGCAGGGCGGCGTACTCCGGCGCCCACGCGTCGGGGCACCGGCCGGTCCAGCTGGACAGCCGGTAGCCACCGGACGGCTCCACCTCGTCGAGCGCGACGGGCAGCGTCAGGACGCGGTGCGCGTCCACCAGGCCGACGGCGAAGCCGTGCGCCTCGAGGAAGCGTCGTCCGCCCGAGGTCTCCTCGCCCACCGGCCAGGACGCGCCGGCGACGGCCGTGCGTCGGCCCTCCCCGCGCGACAGGTCCAGCAGGTGCTCGAGCAGCACCGCGCCGTGCCCGCGTCCGCGGCGCTCCGGCACGACGCCTAGCTCGACCCACGCCAGGTCGGTGTTGTCGGTGTCGGCGAGCGACAGCAGGCCCCACCCGACGGGCTCGCCGCCGGCGTCTCGGGCGAGGAACCGCAGCTCGCGCTCGTAGGGCGAGGTCGACGCCATGCGCACGCGCTTCTCGGTCGCCGTCCACGGGGTGTCCCAGCGGCCGTCCTGCGACCGCGCGTACACGTCGAGCAGCTCCCCGACGGTGGCGGCGTCGTCCGCGCGCACCTCGACGATCGTCGTCACGGCGCGAGGCTACGCGGCAGGACCCTTCGCGGGCACCTGGTTTCGACCGACGCTCAGAGCGCCAGCGCGCTGGCGACGACGCCGGCGAGACGGCCGGCGACCTCGTCGGCGTGCTCGCGGGTGCCGGCCTCGACCATCACGCGGACCAGCGGCTCGGTGCCCGAGGAGCGGAGCAGCACGCGACCGGAGGTGCCGAGCTCGTGCTCGGCCTCGGCGACGGCCGCCAGCACGGCGTGGTCGGTGCCCGCACGGGCCTTGTCGACCCCGGGGACGTTGACGAGCACCTGCGGGAGCCGGGTGACGACCGACGCGAGGTCGGCGATCGTGCGGCCGGTCTCGGCCATGCGGGCCGCGACGTGCAGGGCGGTGAGGACGCCGTCGCCGGTGGTGGCGTGGTCGCTCATGATGACGTGCCCGGACTGCTCGCCGCCCAGGGTGTAGCCGTGGGCGCGCATGGACTCGAGGACGTACCGGTCGCCCACCGCGGTCTGGTCGACGGTGATGCCCGCGCGCTCCATCGCCTGGACGAAGCCGAGGTTGCTCATCACGGTGGCCACCACGGTGTCCTGCGCCAGCCGGCCGCCCTCGTGGGCGGCGACCGCGAGCATCGCGAGGATCTGGTCGCCGTCGACGACCTCGCCAGCCGCGTCGACGGCAAGGCACCGGTCGGCGTCGCCGTCGAAGGCGAACCCGGCGTCGGCACCGTGCGCCACGACGGCGGCCTGGAGGTCCTCCAGGTGCGTCGAGCCGCAGCGCTCGTTGATGTTGAGCCCGTCGGGCTCGGCGTGGAGAGCGACCACCCGGGCGCCCTTGGCGGCGAACACGGCGGGACCGACCTCGAAGGCCGCCCCGTTGGCGCAGTCGAGGACGATCGTCAGGCCCTCGAGCGAGACGGGCGTGGTGAGCGTCAGGTGGCGCACGTACTCGGCGACGGCGGTGTGGCTGTCGCCGACACGACCGACGGCCGCGCCCGTGGGGCGCTGCCAGGGCTCGCGCAGGCGCGACTCGATGGCGTCCTCGACGGCGTCGTCGAGCTTGAGCCCCCCGCGGGCGAGGAACTTGATGCCGTTGTCGGGCATCGCGTTGTGGCTGGCCGAGATCATCACGCCCATGTCGGCCTTCAGCGCCGACGTCAGGTACGCCGCGCCGGGCGTCGGGACGACGCCGAGCCGGTGCACGTCGACGCCCGCCGAGGCCAGGCCCGCGACGACCGCGGCCTCGATGAACTCACCGGAGGCACGCGGGTCGCGGGCGACGACGGCCGTGGGTCGCTGGTCGGCGAACGCCCCGGCCTCGCCGAGGACGTGTGCCGCCGCGACCGCGAGGTCGAGCGTCAGCTCGGCCGTGATGTCGACGTTGGCGACACCACGGGCGCCGTCGGTGCCGAAGATCCTCCCCATAGAGGACCCTCGATCAGCGCTTGGAGTACTGCGGTGCCTTGCGGGCCTTCTTCAGACCGGCCTTCTTGCGCTCCTTGATGCGAGCGTCGCGCGTGAGGAGCCCGGCCTTCTTCAGCGTCGGGCGGTTGGTCTCCTCGTCGATCTCGTTCAGGCAGCGGGCGACACCGAGACGCAGCGCGCCGGCCTGGCCGGTGGGGCCGCCGCCGTGGATGCGCACCAGGATGTCGAAGCGACCCTCGAGGCCGAGCGCCGCGAAGGGCTCGTTGACGATCTGCTGGTGGACCTTGTTGGGGAAGTACGCGTCGAGCGTGCGTCCGTTGACGGTCCACTCACCGCTGCCGGGGACGATGCGCACGCGGGCGATGGCCTCCTTGCGACGGCCGGTGGCCGCGGCGGGGGCGATCACGGCGGGGCGCGACTCGGTGTCGGCGCCCGGCGCGGTCTCGGAGGTGTACGCCACGCCCTGCTCGTCGGTCTGGTAGTCGACCTCGGCGTCGGCGGCGGTGTCGGTGGTGGTCTCGGCCACGGGGTTCCTCACTGGTCCTTGGTGCTGGTGCTCGGGAAGTGACGCTGCGTCACTGGGAGATCTGCGTGATCTCGAACGGCTCGGGCTTCTGCGCGGCGTGCGGGTGCTCGGGGCCGGAGTAGACCTTGAGCTTGCGGATCATCGCGCGGCCCAGGCGGTTCTTCGGCAGCATGCCGGCGACCGACTTCTCGATGGCCTTGCGGGGGTCCTTGGCGAGCAGGTCGCCGTAGGCGATCGTCTTCAGGCCGCCCGGGTAGCCGCTGTGACGGTAGGCCAGCTTGTCGGTGGGCTTGTTGCCCGACAGCGAGACCTTGGAGGCGTTGACGATGACGACGAAGTCGCCGTTGTCGACGTGGGGCGCGAACGTCGGCTTGTGCTTGCCGCGAAGCAGCTGGGCGGTCTGGACGCTCAGGCGTCCGAGAACGACGTCCTGCGCGTCGATGACGTGCCACTTCTGGTCGACGTCGCCGGGCTTCGGGCTGTACGTGCGCACGGGATCTCTACCTTCGGGGTGTCAGGTGGTGTCACATGGAAACGGTGCACCGCGTGCGGCCGACGGACGGCTGCAGCAGGCACGACGTCCCAGGGTAACGGGAGGGCGGCAGGAGGGTCAAAACGACCCCGCTCGCACCCGGGGTGTGCGTGGGCGATGCCGACGCAATAGGTTTGGGGCGGCTGCGCCTCACCACCAGATCGTACGCCCGCCCGGCCCGGCCGACCCCGGCCCGGGATGCTCCGAACCGACACGAGGGAGATCCCGACGTGACCGAGCAGAACCAGACCCTGACCGTCACCGACAACCGGACGGGCGAGACCTACGAGCTCCCCATCACCGACGGGGCGATCCGTGGGTCCGACCTGGCGAAGGTCGGCAAGACCGACGACCAGCCGGGCGTCGCGCTGTACG
>NZ_JBMGQR010000042.1:0-36268 GCF_049059935.1 Solicola agrisoli
GAGGCGGTGACGGGGTCCGCGATCGCCGCGGGCGACAGCTGCCGCTCGAACCATGCACGTCCACCGCCGGCGGCGGCGACCTGACGCGCGGTGTCGCGGCTGTAGCCGAAGGTGAAGCGGTCCACGAAGTGCCGGTCGAGGGAGGACAGCGTGGGCACCGGTCCCATCGCCTGCTGGGCCGCCTTCGCGGCCGCGTCGGCCTTGGCCTTCGCGGCGGCGTCGGCCTTGGCCTTGGCGGCCGCCTCGGCCTTGGCCTTCGCGGCGGCCCTGGCCTTGGCGGCCTTGGCGCGGGCGCGTGCCTTGGCCTTCGCGCGCGCCCTGGCGCGACGACGGCGACGCCGCTCCTTGGCGCTCAGCGGCTTGCCCTGGAGGGCCCCCGCGACCGGGGTCTGACCCAGAGCCGTCTGACCCAGAGCCGTCTGACCCAGTGCCGTCATCTGCCTGCCGCCTCTCGTGCCGTGCCGACCTCACCCATCAGGATGATCCTGTACTACATATGGATGAGATGCGGCTGGAACGACGGAAATGGCCCGAGTAGGCCATGCGGGCCGCGTCCGGGACTGCGCTCAGTCCATGAAGCCCAGCCGGCCGGCGGTGCTGTAGCCCGCGCCGGGGAACACCGACGAGAGGCTGACGTCGGGGAACCGGCGGTCCAGGACCTCGCCGAGCACGTGCCGGAAGTCGGTCGTGACCGCCAGGTCGTCGACGGGCTTGCCGCCCGACGTCAGCGTGGGCCAGCGGCCGTAGTACCGCCCGCCCCTGACGCCGCCCCCGAGCGCGAGCACGCAGTTGCCGTAGCCGTGGTCCAGGCCGTAGGACCCGTTCTGCGCGAGGCGACGTCCGAACTCCGACAGCGTGATCACGGTGACGTCGCTGCCCGCGGAGCCGAGGTCGGTGAAGAAGGCTGCGAGGTTCTTGGCCAGGCCGCCGATCATGGTGTTGATCCGGCCGGAGACCCCCTCGTGGTGGTCCCAGCTGCCGTGGTCGACGGTGATCGCGCGGGCCCCGACGCCCGCGCGGATCACGGCGGCGGCCTGGGCGAGCGACTTGCCGAGGACGTCGCCCGCGTACGACGCGCCGTTCTGCGGCTTGCTGGAGGCGAGGGCACGCACGCCGGCGCTGCGGTCGGCCACGCCGACGGCGGTGGCACCGGCGCGTCCCAGCACGTCGCCCCGGGCCGCGTAGGCCTCGGTGAGTCCCTGCGCGAGCACGGCGCGCTTGGCCGCCTCGGTGCCGAACGGCAGGTCGAGGGCGGCGAGGTCGTTGGCGGCGACGGAGATCTCCGGGCCGTAGAGCGACGTCGGGGTCTGGGTGCCGCCGAGGAACATGCCCTCGAAGGGGTCGGCGCCGCCGATCGAGCCGATCATCCGGTTCAGCCAGCCGATGCGGGCGCTGGACGTCGGGTCGGCGTCCTCGATCAGCTCCATCGCCTCGAAGTGGCTCCGGTTGGGCGCCGGCAGCCCGACGGCCTGGATGGCGGCCATCCGGCCCGAGGTCCACATCGGCTCGAGCGGCTTGAACGCCGGGTGCAGGCCGAACGCGGCGTCCTGCGCGATCAGGCTCGACCGCGCGATCGCGGTCTGCGGGCGCGCGGCGTAGTAGGCGGCCTCGGCGTGCGGCACGACCATCGACAGGCCGTCGGCGCCGCCGCGCAGGGACAGCAGGACCAGCACCTTCTGCGGACCGGTGGTCGCGCCGAAGACGGTCTGGCTGACGGCGTCGCCGAAGACGGTGGTGACCGCCCCGGCCGCGCCGGCGACGGCGGCGTTGCGCAGCAGCGAGCGACGCGAGAGGGCGAAGTCGCCGCAGGCGTCGCCGCAGGGAGTGAGGCTGTCGGTCTGGTTCATGGGTCGGCCTCTCAGCGGAGCAGCTGGTCGGGGAGGTTGAGGATGGTGCCGCGGATCTGCAGCAGCCACCAGTCGGTGATCTGGCCCACCGAGGCGAAGGTGTCGGTCGCAGGCCGCCCGAGCAGTCGCAGGACCAGGCCGACCTGGCTCGCCGTGGGCGTGACGCCCGTCATCGTCGTGCCCACGTGCGCGATCAGCGCGTCGAGGCGGCACGGGTACGACGTCGGCAGGTAGGTGGAGCGGTCGTCGTAGGTGACGTCGGTCGTCCCGGCCCAGCCCGCGGGGACCGAGTACCGGTTCTGCCAGGTGCGCAGGACGCGCGACGGCCCCGTCCACGCGTCGGCGGTCTCCGGCGGCCCGTCCGGGCGGGGCCAGGTGTAGGGCCGGTAGCCGATGGCCTCGGCCATCCAGCCCATCTGCGTCATGAAGCTCTTGGCCTCGTCGGTGGGCTTGCGCAGCGTCACGCCGGTGGCGCGCACCGTGGCCACCACGTCCTCGACGGGGGTGCGGACCTTCGCGAAGCGGCTGGTGCCGAAGTCCGGGTGGGCCACGAGGGCGCCGAGGCACGCCTTCACGTCGCTCCCCGAGCTCAGGTAGGCGGCGCGGACGGCCGCGACGACCGAGGCCGACGGGGTGTCGGAGACGAACCGGATGCAGAGCTTGGTCGCGATCCGCGTCGCGGTGGACGGGTGCAGCGCGAGGTAGCGCAGGTAGCGCTCGGTCGTCGCGCGGCCGTCGGCGCTCGCGTTGGCGTCGGAGAAGCCGAGCACCCGGACCGGGCCCACGTGGTGGTCGGCGGGCTCGTACCTGGCCGCGAAGGTGCCGAACACGTCGAGCTTGTAGCCGGTGAGGATCCTCGCCGACTCCTTGACGTCGTCCTCGGTGTAGCCGGCGGCGCGTCCCACCGTGTGCAGCTCGAGCACCTCGCGGGCGAGGTTCTCGTTGAGGCCCTTGGCGGTGTTCTGGAAGTTGGTGAGGAACCCGGTCATCGAGGGGTGGACGACCGCCTCGACCAGCATGTCGGAGAACTTGCCGAGCGCGTGCTTGCGGATGACGTCCTCGTAGGCCATCCGGTGCGGACCCGAGCGGTCCTCGCCCGCGGGGACGTACAGGTGGTTGGCCCAGAAGTCGGCCATCACCTCGAACACCTGGCGCTTGGCGACCACCTTGCGGGCGATCGCCAGCCGGCTGAGGTCGAACCCGTTCTGCCAGGTGTAGCGGATGCCGGCCCGGTGGTCGGCCCACTGGGCCTCGCCGGACTTGTTCAGGTAGGGGTACCAGCCCTGCGAGATCATCGCGTCCACGGCCGGGTCGGGGATCGTGGTGTGGGCGAGCTGCTTCTGGAACCATCCTGCTGCTCCGCCGGCCGCGGAGACCTCGGCGGCGAGCCCGGGGGTGTAGCCCCAGCTGAACCTGCTGATCACGTGCCGGTCCCACGAGCCGAGCACCACCGGGGTGGTTGCCGGCTCCTGGGTGGAGCTCGTCGAGTCGACGGGCTGGGACGGCTTGGCGGGCTCCGCGGGCTTGGCGGCGGCGTCCGCGTCGGCCTTGGCCTTCGCGGCGGCGGCGGCGTCGGCCTTGGCCTTGGCCTTGGCGGCCTCGGCCCTCGCGCGGGCGTCGGCCGCTGCCTTCGCCCTCGCCTCGGCGGCGGCCTTGGCCCGGGCGGCGTCCGCCTTCGCCTTGGCCGCCGCCTTGGCCTTCGCCTTGGCGGCGGCCCTCGCCTTGGCCTTCGCGCGCGCCTTGGCCCTGGCCTTCGCCCGGGCCGTCGCACGGCGCTTGCGCCGCTCGGCGGCCGTCAGGGGCTTGGCCGCCAGGGTCGGGGCCTGCGCGGGTCCGCTCAGCACCGTCATGCTCGTACCGATCCCTCCGACGGCTCGCGGTGAGCCGTCCTCGGGATCGAGTGTGTACTACATATGAGGTAGATTCAGACGAACGGGATGATCACTCCGCACGGGTCGAAGTGACCCTGGTCACACCCGTCACGGTCAGCCGGCGAGCACCTTGGCGAGGGCGTCGACGCCCTGGTCGAGCTCGTCGCGCGAGATCGTCAGCGGGGGAGCCATCCGCAGCGTGTTGCCGTGCGTCTCCTTGCACAGGACGCCGTGCCCGGCGAGGGCCTCGGACGCCGCGCGACCGGCGATGCCGTCCTCGTCGAGGTCGACGCCCGCCCACAGGCCGCGGCCCCGGACCGTGGTGACGCCGTTGCCGACGAGGTCGCCGAGACGGCCGTGCAGGTAGCCGCCGAGGTCGCGCGAGCGCTCCTGGAACTCGCCGGTGCGCAGCAGCCCGACGACCGCCCGGCCGACCGCGCAGGCCAGCGGGTTGCCGCCGAACGTCGAGCCGTGCTGGCCCGGCTGCAGGACGCCCAGCACGTCGGCGCGGCCGACCACCGCCGAGAGCGGGACGATGCCGCCGCCGAGCGCCTTGCCGAGGGTGTAGAGGTCGGCGCGGACGCCCTCGTGGTCGAGCGCGAGGAGGTCGCCGGTGCGGGCCAGGCCCGACTGGATCTCGTCGGCGACCAGCAGGGCGCCGGCCTCCTCGGTGATCCGGCGGGCGGCGGCGAAGTAGCCCTCGGGCGGCGTGACGACGCCGGCCTCGCCCTGGATGGGCTCGAGCAGCACGGCCGCGGTGTTCTCGTTGACGGCCGCGGCGAGCGCGTCGGCGTCGCCGTAGGGCACCTGCACGAAGCCGGGGGTGAACGGGCCGTAGTCGTCGCGGGCGACCTGGTCGTCGGAGAACGAGACGATGGTGGTGGTGCGGCCGTGGAAGTTGGAGGCGGCGACCACGATCTCGGCCTGGCCGGTCGGCACACCCTTGACGCGGTAGGCCCACTTGCGCGCGACCTTGATGGCGGACTCGACGGCCTCGGCACCGGAGTTCATCGTCAGCACCAGCTCGGTGCCGGTGAGCTCGGCGAGCTCCTCGCAGAACAGGCCGAACTGGTCGTGGTGGAACGCGCGCGACGTGAGCGTCACCCGGCCGAGCTGCTCGACCGCGGCCGCGACGAGCGCGGGGTGGCGGTGGCCGAAGTTGAGCGCGGAGTAGCCGGACAGGAAGTCCAGGTAGCGCCGCCCCTCGACGTCGGTGACCCAGGCGCCCTCGGCCTCGGCGATCACCACGGGGAGCGGGTGGTAGTTGTGCGTGCTCCACCGCTCGTCGAGCGCGACGAAGTCACGGGCGGACACGGGCTGCGTCGTGGTCGTCATGCCGTCCACGCTAGGGGCCGCCGCCACCAGGAGCAAGCCGATTGTCAGACAATCTCGCGACCGTGCCGTCCGGACGGGGTGCACCCACCGTCGGTCGGTGCGTCGCAGCGCGCCGATACGATCCGGTCGTGACCACGACGGAGCCGCACGCGAGCGCAGCCGCGCCGTGCCGCGGCCCGGTCCGGGTGCTCCGGTCGGCCCTGCCCGCCGTGGCGGCGGTGCTGGTCGCCGTCGGCGGCCACGTCGCGGGCGGGGGAGCCACGCCGTCGCCCGTCGTGCTCGCATCCGTGTCGGTCGGCGCCGGCGTGCTCGCCGCGCTGCTCGCAGGTCGGCGGTGGACGCCCCGCACCGTCGTGGCCCTGCTCCTGGCCCTGCAGGGCGTGGTGCACCTCACGTGCTCGATGACCGCCGCGCCCGCGTCCGCGGTCGACGGGGGAGCGGCGGCGATGCTCGCCTGGCACCTCGTGGCCACCGTCGTCACCACCGCCGCGCTGTGCTGGGGCGAGTCGGTGCTGTGGTCGCTCGTCGAGGTGCTCGGCCTGCGGCGGATGGGCGCGCTGCTCCAGTCGCGGGCCCGCGTCGTGCCGCGTCCGCGTGCTGCTCGTGCGGACGGATCGGCGTGGGTAGCCCTCGGCCACGCCCGCGACGCGGGTCTGCGGCTGCGCGGCCCGCCCGCCGCGGCCTGCTGACGCGCACCCGACCCTCATCGGCACGCCCGACGTGCCCTCCCCAGGAGACCCCTGCCATGAAGCACCCCCGTCCGTCCCGTCGCGCCCTCGCGGCGACGACCCTCGCCGCCGGTCTGGTCCTCGCGACCGGGCTCCCGGCGGCCGCCCACGTCACGGTCAGCTCGCCCGACGCCGCCGCCGGCGGGTACGCCAAGCTCGTCCTGCGCGTGCCCAACGAGTCCGAGACCGCCACCACCACGTCGGTCACCGTCACGCTGCCCGAGGACGCGCCGTTCGCGTCCGTCCGCACCCTGGCGACGCCCGGCTGGACCGCCACCTTGACCGACCGGACGTTCCCCGAGCCGGTCGAGGTCGGCGACCTGCGTCTCAGCAAGGCCGTCGGCACCGTCACCTGGACCGCCGAGGACGGCGCCGGCATCCCGCCCGACGAGTTCGGCGAGCTCGCGCTGTCGGTCGGCCCGCTGCCCGAGGACGCCGGCGACCTGTCGTTCCCGGTGCGCCAGACCTACTCCGACGGCGAGGTCAGCGACTGGTCGCAGCCGACGCCAGCGTCCGGCGAGGAGCCCGAGTACCCGGCCCCGGTGCTGACCGTGGGCGCCGACGGCGCCACCGGCGGTGCCCACGGCGCGCACGGTGGCGCGGCCACGAGCGAGACGTCCGTCACCGAGGCCTCGACCACCGGCACCAGCCTCGGCACGCCCGCCACCCTGGCGCTGTGGGCGGGTCCGGTGGGTCTGGTCCTCGGCCTCGTCGCGCTCGGCCTCGTCCTGGCCGGACGCCGGACCGGCAGCGGCTCGGAGCGGGTGTGAGACTTGAAGTCATGACCTCCTCGGCCGGTCGTCGGCTCGCCCAGCTCCTGGCGGCGGTGGCGCTCTGCGCGCTCACCGTCGTCGGGGGCGGTGCGTCCGCCGACGCCCACGCCGTGCTCGTCTCGAGCACACCGGCCGACGGCTCGACCCTCGCCACCGAGCCGGGCGAGGTCTCGCTGACCTTCAACGAGCCCGTCTCGTCGCCGGCGTACCTCGTGGTCGAGTCGCCCGACGGCACCGAGCTGACGCAGGGCGAGGCCGACGTCGTCGACGGCACGGTGTCGCACCGGGTGGAGACCTCGGGCCAGGCGGGCCGCTACCGCCTCGCGTACCGGGTCGTCTCGGCCGACGGCCACCCGATCAGCGGCACGCTGCACTACACCGTCACCGCCGGCCGCACCGTCGAGCAGAAGCCCGACGACCCCGCCGACGAGACGTCGTTCGTCCACCGCCACCGCGAGCACCTGATGTGGGGGGCCGGCGGCGTCGTCGCCGCCGCCGGGCTGCTCCTGTGGCCCCTGAGGAGATCACGTGACTGAGACGACCACCCGGCCCGACCGCGCCGACGCTCCGCCGGTGGCGGCGTCGTCGGTGCTGCTGTGGGCCGTCGCAGCCGCGGCCGCCTGCGTCGGCGTGCTCGTCGTGGCGCTGACAGTGGGCGGCGGCGCGCCGGTCGAGGCGCCCGCGGGCATCCCCGACCCGGGCCGGCTCACCGGGTGGGGGCTGCCGATCGTCAAGGCGGCCACCGACACCGCCGGCATCGTGGCGGTCGGCATGCTCCTGACCGCGGTGTTCCTGCTGCCGTCGGCGGGGGAGCGGCTGCAGGGCCTGGCGGTCCGCGCGCTCGGCATCGCCTCGCGCGCCGCCTGGGTCTGGGCCGCCGCGGGCTTCTGCCTGTTCTGGTTCACCATCTCCGACACCTTCGCGCGACCGTTCCCCGGTGCGGTCTCCGGCACGCTCGCGTCGCAGATGGTCACCGAGACCGACCTCGGCCGCGCGATCGTCGCGCAGGTCGTGCTGGCCACGCTGCTCGCGGTCGCCACCCGCTGGACGGTGGGCGTGCGCGCGTCTGCTGCGCTCCTGGGCCTCGCGCTCGCCGCGTTCGCCCCCCAGGCCCTCACGGGCCACTCGGCCGGCGGAGGGTCGCACGACCTCGCGATCGCCAGCCTGCTCGTGCACGTGCTCGCGGCCGCGGTGTGGGTCGGCGGCCTGGCCGGCCTCGGTCTCGTCGCCGTGCGCGGCAGTCGCCGGCTCGCCGCGGCCGTCCCGCGCTTCTCGACACTCGCGCTGTGGGCCGTCGTCGCGCTGGGCATCTCGGGCGCGGTCAACGCGGCGGTCAGGCTCGGCGGCATCGGGCCGGTGTTCTCCAGCAGCTACGGACGGCTGGTGCTGCTCAAGGTGGTCGCGATCGTGACGCTGGCCGCGTTCGGCTGGGTGCATCGTCGGCGCACCGTGCCCGCGCTGGTGGCGCTCGACCCCGACGACGGCAAGGCCCGCCGCGCCGCGACGCTCGCGTTCCTGCGCGTGGCGGCGGTCGAGCTGGTCGTGATGGCCGGCACCGTCGGGCTCGCGGTCGCGCTGTCGCGCACGCCGACGCCGGTGCCCGACGACCTCTACCAGGACCCGGTCGAGCAGCTCGTCGGCGTCTCGCTGCCCCCGGCCCCCGACCTCGGCCGCCTGCTGCTGGGTTGGTCGCCCAACGGCCTCGGCCTGCTGGTCGTCGGCCTCGCCGCCGCGCTCTACGTCAAGGGGCTGCTGGTGATGCGCCGTCGCGGCGACCACTGGTCGCCCGGTCGCACGGCGTCGTGGTTCGCCGGACTGGTGATCATCGCGTGGGCCACCTTCGGCGGCCTGGGTCTGTACGCGCACGTGCTGTTCAGCGCGCACATGGTCTCGCACATGATGCTGTCGATGGTCGCGCCGATCTTCCTGGTCCTCGGCGCCCCGGTCACCCTGGCTCTGCGCACCCTGCCGGGGCCGCGCCTCCCCGGCGAGGTCGGGTCGCGGCAGATGCTCGTCGGCGTCCTGAACTCGCGCGTCGTCTCGGTGCTCACGCACCCGCTGGTGGCGATGGCGCTGTTCATCGGCAGCCTCTACGGCCTGTACTTCACCGGCCTGTTCGACGTCCTCATGGCCAGCCACCTCGGTCACGCGGCGATGGAGCTGCACTTCCTGGCCGTCGGCAGCCTGTACTACTACGTGATCATCGGCGTCGACCCGTCGCCGCGACGCCTGCAGCCGCTGATCCGGTTCGGCATGCTGCTCGTGACCATCCCGTTCCACGCGTTCTTCTCGATCGCGGTGATGTCGTCCTCGACGGTGATGGGCGCGTCGTACTGGACCCTGCTCCAGCGGCCGTACCAGACGAGCCTGCTCGACGACCAGTACCTCGGCGGCGGCATCGCGTGGGCCATGGGGGAGGTGCCGCTCGTGCTCGTCATGGGCGCGCTGTTCGTCCAGTGGATCCGCACCGACCGACGCGAGGCGCAGCGCCACGACCGCTCCGAGGAGAACGGCGACAAGGCCCTCGAGGAGTACAACGCCTACCTCGCCAGCCTCTCCCAGCACGAGGGTCGGCCCAGCAACCGCGGCTGATCCCGCCCCGGCGCCCTCCCGCCCGCCGGACGTGGAAATCGGCGTATGGCCACCCCACGCGGCCATACGCCGATTCCTTCGTTCCCAGGCCCCGGGTGCGGCAGCCATCGGGCGGGGGAGGGGCGGCGAGGGACGCGGATGGTGCCCGTCGCCGCCAGCGTGCGGCAAGCTCCACCCACCACGGCCCCGGAGAATCGAGGCCCGGCCCCTATATGCACCCGGACCTCGATCCTCCCGCCCGGCGGACGTGGGAATCGGCGTATGACCGCCCCACGCGGCCATACGCCGATGGGTTCCCGGGCCCGGGTGCGGCAGCCCGTGGGCGGGGGAGGGGCGGCGAGGGACGCGGATGGTGCCCGTCGCCGCCAGCGTGCGGCGAGCTCCACCCACCACCGCACCGGAGAATCGAGGCCCGGCCCCTATACGGACCCGGACCTCGATCCTCCCGTCCGCCGGACGTGGGAATCGGCGTATGACCGCCCCACGCGGCCATACGCCGATGGGTTCCCGGGCCCGGGTGCGGCAGCGCGTGAGCGGGGGAGGGGCGGCGAGGGACGCGGATGGTGCCCGTCGCCGCCAGCGTGCGGCGAGCTCCACCCACCACCGCACCGGAGAATCGAGGCCCGGCCCCTATACGGACCCGGACCTCGATCCTCTCGTCCACCGGACGTGGGAATCGGCGTATGGCCACGCCAGGCGGCCATACGCCGATTCCTTCGTTCCCGGGCCGCGCCGCCCCACAACGAGAACCGGCGTACGACCCCGATCCAGGGTCATACGCCGATTCTCACGTCCGAGCGTCAGCCCGGCCGCAGCCCGTCAGAAGACGAGGTTGTTGCTCCGCGCGCGGTCGAACCGCTCCTGGGCGTCGGCCCAGTTGACGATGTTCCACCACGCCTTGACGTAGTCGGGCTTCACGTTCTGGTAGTCCAGGTAGAACGCGTGCTCCCACATGTCGAGCGTGACGATCGGCTGCAGGCTGATCGGGACGTTGGCCTGCTGGTCGAACAGCTGGACGACCACGAGGCGCTGGCCCAGGGAGTCCCAGGCGAGGATCGACCAGCCCGAGCCCTGGATGCCGGTGGCGTTGGCCGTGAAGTGGGCCTGGAAGGCGTCGAACGAGCCGAAGTGCTCGTCGATGGCTGCGGCGAGCTCGCCGGTGGGCTTGTCGCCGCCGTCCGGGGACAGGTTCTTCCAGAACACCGAGTGGTTGATGTGGCCACCGAGGTTGAACGCGAGGTTCTTCTCCAGCAGGTTCACGGTGCCGAGCGAGCCCGAGGAGCGTGCCTCGGCCAGCTGCTCGAGGGCGGTGTTGGCGCCGCCGACGTAGGTCTGGTGGTGCTTGGAGTGGTGGAGCTCCATGATCCGGCCCGAGATGTGGGGCTCCAGAGCCGCGTAGTCATAAGGAAGATCGGGCAGGGTGTACTCAGCCACAGAAGCTCTCCGTCCGTCGAGGGGCACGCCCGCGAGGACGCACCAGGTGTCGTGTCCTCACACTCTCGCAGGGGTAGGGGGTGTGCAACCTCAGCAGGGGCGACCCGACCGGTAGCCTGAGCCCGTCCTCGCGGGACGCCGTCCAGGCGCCCGCCCCGCGCGCTCAGGAAGGCCCGTCGTGACCACCGCACCCGGCGACTCCCACGTCGAGCGCGTGCTCACCGTGCCCAACATGCTCAGCTTCGTGCGGCTGCTCGGCGTGCCGCTGTTCCTGTGGCTGGTGCTCGGGCCCGAGGCCGACGTGTGGGCGCTCGTGGTGCTCATGGTGTCGGGCTTCACCGACTACCTGGACGGGCTGCTGGCGCGGCGCCTGAACCAGACGTCGAAGGTCGGCGCGATCCTGGACCCGGTGGCCGACCGGCTCTACATCCTCGCGGTCGTCATCGGCCTCGGCCTGCGCGACATCATCCCGTGGTGGCTCGCGATCGTCCTCCCGCTGCGCGACGTGCTGCTGTTCGGCCTGATCCCGTTCCTGCGCACCCGCGGCTACAGCTCGCTGCCGGTGCACTTCCTCGGCAAGGCCGCCACCGCGAGCCTGTTGTACGCGTTCCCGCTGCTGCTGCTCGGCGACGACACTGGCACGGTCGCCGACCTCGCCAACGTCTTCGGGTGGGCGTTCACCGTCTGGGGCGTGTCGCTGTACTGGTGGGCCGGACTGCTGTACGCCTGGCAGGTGCGCAAGCTCCTCGCCACCGTCCCACCGGTCGCCCGCAGCGGGACCTCGGCATGACCACGGCGGCCGCGTGAGCACCCCGGTCCGTCCGCGCGCTGACGAGCCGCAGCGCACCGGCTGGGACTCGATGTCGATGTTCGACGAGCTCGTCGCGCACGCGGTCGACGACGACTACGCCGCCGTGACCCAGCAGGGCCCGCGCCCGCGCACCCGCGGCTCGTTGGTCGCGACGATCCTGGTCCTGGCCGTCTTCGCCGCCCTGATCGCGGTGTCCGCGGTGCAGACGCGGGCCGAGCGACCCGCCGCCCAGACCGAGCGCGACCGGCTCGTCGCCGAGATCGGCCAGCAGCAGGGCTTCCTGGACGACAAGCGCGAGCGCGGCGCCGCCCTGCAGGAGCAGGTGCGCACCCTCACGGCGCAGCGTCCCGACACCACCAGCGTCGCGCGCCTGGACGCGCTGCGGCGCACCACCGGCCAGGTCGCGGTCACCGGCCCCGGCGTGCGCGTCGTGGCCGACAACGCCGAGGACGTCGACGACGAGCCCCGCGGACGCGTGCTCGACCGCGACCTGCAGCTGCTCGTCAACGGCCTGTGGCTCGCCGGGGCCGAGGCGATCAGCGTCAACGGCAACCGGCTCACCACCCTGTCGTCGATCCGGACCGCGGGGGAGGCGATCACCGTGAACTACCGCTCGCTGAGCCCGCCGTACGTCGTGCGCGCCGTCGGCGACCCCCGCACCCTGGAGTCCCGCTTCCTCGACACCCCGTCGGGCCAGGCCTGGACGTCGCTGCAGAAGAACTACGGCGTCCGGTTCGAGACGTCGGTGTCGACCGACCTCGAGCTCCCGGCGGCCCCGCAGCGTCGCCTCGCCCTGCGCTACGCCACCCGGCTGGGGGACGGCGGATGATCGCGGTCGTCGGACTCGTCGTCGGCGTGGCCCTGGGCCTGTTCCTCGAGCCCACCGTCCCCGGTGCGCTGCAGCCGTACCTGCCCATCGCGGTGGTCGCGGCGCTCGACGCCGTCTTCGGCGCGCTGCGCGCCTACCTCGACGGCCGCTTCGACGACAAGGTCTTCGTGGTCTCGTTCGTCTCCAACGTGCTCATCGCCGCGCTGATCGTCTGGCTCGGCGACCAGCTCGGCGTCGGCAGCCAGCTGTCCACGGGCGTCATCGTGGTGCTCGGCATCCGGATCTTCACCAACGTCGCCGCGATCCGCAGGCACGTGTTCCATGCCTGACGCCCCGAGCCGCACCGCACGCGACCGCCTGCGCGGCGCGCTGCTCGGCACGCCCTCGCGCTCGCAGCTGACCGTCGGCGTGCTGCTGGCGGTGCTCGGCTTCGGCGCGGTGGTGCAGGTGCGCTCGGCGAGCCAGGACGACGACTTCTCCGGCGCCCGCCGCGGCGACCTCGTCCAGCTGCTCGACTCGCTCGACGCCGCCAACCAGCGCGTCGACGAGCAGCTGCGCGAGCTGACGGCCACCCGCAACCGGCTCCGCTCGGCCGGCGAGAGCAACCAGGCCGCCGAGGCCGAGTCGCAGGCCGAGGCCGGCACGCTCGGGATCCTGGCCGGCACCGTCCCCGTCGAGGGGCCGGGTGTCGTCATCACGATCCAGGACGAGGACGAGGCCGTCTCGGCCTCCACCCTGCTCAACGCCGTCGAGGAGCTGCGCGACGCCGGCGCCGAGGCCATCCAGGTCAACGGGGTGAGCCGGGTCGTGGCGCAGACCTACTTCGTCGACGTCGACGGGCAGGTGCGCGTCGACGGACGCGAGCTCACGCGTCCGTTCGTCATCGAGGCGATCGGCTCGGCGAGCACCCTGCGCGAGGCCGTGGTCTTCCGCGGCGGCCTCGCCGACCAGGTCGAGTCGCTCGGCGGCAGCGTCGAGGTCGACGAGCGCGACCGGGTCGAGATCACCGCCCTCGCGGAGCGCCGCGACCCCCAGTACTCTCGGACGCCGTGAGCGGCGTCCGAGCCCACCTGCCCACCAGTCCCGCCACCACCCCACCACCCCTCATGAGGAGACGCCGGTGTACCCCGACGACCTGAAGTACAGCCCCGAGCACGAGTGGGTCCGCATCGACGGCGACACCGCCACCGTCGGCATCACCGACTACGCCCAGGAGCAGCTCGGCGACATCGTCTACGTGCAGCTGCCCGAGACCGGCGAGGAGGTCGAGCCCGGCTCGGTCATCGGCGAGCTGGAGTCCACCAAGTCGGTCAGCGACCTGTACGCGCCGGTGTCCGGCCAGGTGATCAGCCGCAACGAGAGCCTCGACTCCAGCCCCGAGGTCGTCAACGCCGATCCCTACGGCGAGGGCTGGCTGATCAAGGTCCGCGTCGACGGCGAGGAGGCCGTCGAGGGCCTCATGGACGCCGCCGCCTACCAGGCCTCGCTCGGGGCCTGACGGGTCCGTCCGATCCGGTTGACCCGGTATCGCGGCGACACGTAGGTTTCGACACACAGCAACACTCATCCCCGACTTCACGGTTCCGCCGTCGCAGCGCGGTGCCCACCACGGTCTCCCAGGAGGTCCCCCTTCCATGGCTCCCACCCCCGAGGACGAGCAGCGGCGCGCTCCCGAGACCCCGGCCGAGACCACCTCGACGATCTCGTTCGCGCCGCAGGTCGACGACACCAACGCCGGCGAGCTGAGCCAGGACGACGCCGCCGCCCTCGAGGCGCTGCCCGCCGGGAGCGCGCTGCTCCTGGTGCAGCGCGGGCCGAGCGCCGGGTCGCGGTTCCTGCTCGACACCGACGAGGTGTCGGCGGGACGCCACCCCGACAGCGACATCTTCCTCGACGACGTCACGGTGAGCCGTCGTCACGCCGTGTTCCGCCGTGGTGACGACGGCTACCACGTCACCGACGTCGGCAGCCTCAACGGCACCTACGTCAACCGCGACCGCATCGACGACGTGCGGCTGAACGGCCGCGACGAGGTCCAGATCGGCAAGTACCGCCTGGTGTACTTCCCGAGCGCGGGAGCCGCGACTTCGTGACCACCCCGGAGCCGTCGCGCGCGCGGATGTCCATCGGGGAGGTCCTGGGTCACCTGCGCGCCGAGTTCTCCGACATCACGATCTCCAAGATCCGCTACCTCGAGACCGAGGGGCTGGTCGAGCCCGAGCGCACGCCGTCGGGCTACCGCAAGTTCTCCCACGGCGACCTCGAGCGGCTGCAGTACGTGCTGCGCCTGCAGCGCGACCGCTTCCTGCCGCTCAAGGTGATCCGGCAGAAGCTCGACGACCTCGACCGCGGCCTGGTGCCCGACGAGGACGACGACCGCATCCAGGTGCCGCGCGTCGTCCTCGCCGACGACGGCTACCCCACCGCCGAGTCGCTGCGGCAGGGCCGCTCCGAGCTGCGCCTGACGCGCGCCGAGCTGCTGAGCGCCGCCGACGTCAGCGAGGAGATGCTCGACGCGATGGAGCAGCACGGCCTGGTCTCGCGTCGCACCGCCACGAGCCCCTACGACGGGTCGGCGCTCGTCGTCGCGCGCTGCGTCGCCGAGCTCGCCGAGTTCGGCCTCGAGCCGCGCCACCTGCGCGCGTTCCGCACCAGCGCCGACCGCGAGATCGGCCTGTTCGACCAGGTCGTCTCGCCGCTGCAGCGCCAGCGCGACCCCGGCGGCGCCGAGGAGACGATCCGCAACCTCGCGGCGCTCTCGGTGCGCCTGCACACCACCCTGGTCAAGCAGGGCCTGCGCCACCGCGGCTGAGCGAGCGACGGGTACGCTGAGCGCGTGCGTGAACTCGATGTGGTCGGTGTCCGGGTGGAGATGCCCTCCAACCAGCCCCTGGTGCTCCTGCGCGAGGTCGACGGCGCGCGGTACCTCCCGATCTGGATCGGGGCGGTCGAGGCCACGGCCATCGCCTTCGCCCAGCAGGGCGTGGTGCCGCCGCGCCCGCTGACCCACGACCTGATGCGCGACGTCGTCGAGGCGCTGGGCGACGAGCTCAGCGAGGTGCGCATCACCGAGGTCAAGGACCACGTGTTCTACGCCGAGCTGGTCTTCGGCTCCGGGGCGCACGTCGGCGCCCGCCCGTCGGACTCCATCGCCCTCGCCCTGCGCACCGGCACCAAGATCGTCTGCGCCGACGACGTCCTCGAGGAGTCCTCGGTGCCGGTCCCGGACCAGGAGGAGGCCGAGGTGGAGAAGTTCCGCGAGTTCCTCGACGAGATCACCCCCGAGGACTTCGAGAAGGACAGCTGAGGGCGCTCGTCCGCGACACGCGGGTCCGCTCGGGCCCCGGTTCGTTGACCCGGCCCCCTGGCGGGCCTACCGTGAGGCGACGAACACCGGCGGTGTAGTTCCACGCCGGTCACCATCTGTGCCCGCCTCACGCGGCGGCACCCAGGAAGGCGGCGACGTGGCTACAGGCGAGACCCCGGGCGAGGAGCTCGGCAGCGTCGAGCGCGCACGAGCGGCCGACGCCGCCGGGGAGCAGGGTCTGCTCTTCGACGACGACGTCGCGCCCGTCTCCGACGACACCGGCTTCCGCGGCCCGATCGCCTGCCGCGCGGCCGGCATCACCTACCGCCAGCTCGACTACTGGGCCCGCACCGGGCTCGTCGAGCCCACCGTTCGCTCGGCCACCGGCTCGGGCACGCAGCGGCTGTACGGCTTCCGCGACATGCTGCTGCTCAAGATCATCAAGCGCCTGCTCGACGCCGGCGTCTCGCTGCAGCAGATCCGCACCGCGGTGCAGCACCTGCGCGAGCGCGGCACCGACGACCTCGCCAGCATCACGCTGATGAGCGACGGCGCCAGCGTCTACGAGTGCCGCTCGGCCGACGAGGTCATCGACCTCCTCCAGGGCGGCCAGGGCGTGTTCGGCATCGCCATCGGCGGCGTCTGGCGCGAGATCGAGGGCTCGCTCGCCGAGCTGCCCAGCGAGAAGGCCGCCGAGACGCAGGACCCGTCCGACGAGCTCGCCGCGCGCCGCCGTCAGCGCGAGGCCGGCTGAGCCGATCCGTCACCAGCACCGACCGGGCCGTCCGCACCAGCGGGCGGCCCGTCGTCGTCCACCGGCGGGCGCGGCGTCGGTCACGTCGGACGGACGTGGGCCGCGGGCTGCCCTAGACTGGGCCACGCCACTGAACCACGCGGGAGAGTCCGCATCTGGTGCGGCGCCGAAGGGGCAAATCCTCCCCGGAACCTCTCAGGCACCCGGACCGCGTGACGACGGCACCTCTGGAGCGCGTGCGACAGAGGGGGAGGGTGGATCACCCGACTTCTCTGGAGCCTCGATGACCGACCATCGCCCCCTGACCGAGCTCGACCGCGTGCTGCCCTTCGAGGCGCGGCACGTCGGACCGGACGCCGCGGCGCAGCAGCAGATGCTCGACCTGCTCGGCCACCGCGACCTCGACGCGCTGATGGCCGCCGCCGTGCCGTCGGGCATCGCGCTGGGCGAGAGCCTGGAGGTCACCCCCGCCCTGAGCGAGACCGCCGCCGTCGCCAAGCTGCGCCTGCTCGCGCAGCAGAACAACCCGGGCGTCTCGATGATCGGCCAGGGCTACCACCCGACGACCACCCCGGGCGTCATCCGCCGCAACGTGCTCGAGGACCCGTCCTGGTACACGGCCTACACGCCGTACCAGCCCGAGATCTCGCAGGGACGGCTCGAGGCGCTGATCAACTTCCAGACGATGGTCGCCGACCTCGCCGGCCTGCCCACGGCCAACGCCTCGCTGCTCGACGAGGGCACCGCGGCCGCCGAGGCCATGACGCTGGTGCGCCGCGCCAAGCGGTCCAAGCCCGAGCAGGCGTTCGTCGTCGACGCCGGCTGCCACCCGCAGACCGTCGCCGTGGTGCGGACGCGCGCCGAGGCCATGGGCATCGACGTCGTCGTCGCCGACCTCGACGCCGGCCTGCCCGAGGGCGACCTCAGCGGCGTCCTCGTCGCCTACCCGCACAGCGACGGCCGCGTCCGCGACCCCCGCGACCTGATCGAGGCCGTGCACGAGCGCGGGGGCCTGGCCGTCGTCGTCACCGACCCGCTCGCGCTGTGCCTGCTCGAATCGCCCGGCGCGCTGGGGGCCGACGTCGTCGTCGGGTCCAGCCAGCGGTTCGGCGTCCCGATGTTCTACGGCGGCCCGCACGCCGGCTACGTCGCGGTCGCCGCCGGTCTGGAGCGCCACCTGCCCGGCCGCCTGGTCGGCGTGTCCAAGGACGCCGAGGGCCGCCCGGCCTACCGCCTGGCCCTGCAGACCCGTGAGCAGCACATCCGCCGCGACAAGGCGACGTCGAACATCTGCACCGCCCAGGTGCTGCTGGCCGTCGTCGCCTCGATGTACGCCGTCTACCACGGCCCGGCTGGCCTGCGCGACATCGCGACCCGCGTGCACCGCTACGCCGCGGTGCTCGCCACCGGGCTCCGCGAGGGCGGGGTCGAGCTCGTCCACGAGGAGCTGTTCGACACCGTCACCGCGCACGTGCCCGGCCGCGCCGAGCAGGTCGTGCGCGCCGCTCGCGAGTCCGGCATCCACCTGCGGCTCGTCGACGCCGACCACGTGGGCGTCTCGACGTCCGAGACCACGACCGCCGAGCACCTGCACGACGTCTGGGCCGCGTTCGGCGTCACCGACGTCGACCTCGAGGCCCTCGACACCCGCACCGCCGACGCGCTGCCGTCCGCGCTGCGACGCGGCACCGACCTGCTCACGCACCCGGTGTTCGACGAGCACCACAGCGAGACGCAGATGCTGCGCTACCTGCGCCGGCTGTCCGACCGCGACTACGCGCTCGACCGCGGCATGATCCCGCTGGGCTCCTGCACGATGAAGCTGAACGCGACGGCCGAGATGGAGCCGATCTCGTGGCCCGAGTTCGCCGACCTGCACCCCTTCGTCCCGGCCGACGACGCCCAGGGCTCGATCGCCCTGGTCGAGCAGCTCGAGCAGTGGCTCGCCGAGGTCACCGGCTACGCCGCGGTCTCCGTGCAGCCCAACGCCGGCTCGCAGGGCGAGCTCGCCGGGCTCCTGGCCATCCGCGGCTACCACCGCAGCCGCGGTGACGAGCGCCGCGACGTCTGCCTGATCCCGAGCTCCGCGCACGGCACCAACGCCGCGTCCGCGGTGATGGCCGGCATGCGCGTCGTCGTGGTCAAGGCCGACGAGGGCGGCAGCGTCGACCTCGCCGACCTGCGCGCCCAGTGCGACGCCCACGCCGACGACCTCGCCGCGATCATGGTCACCTACCCGTCCACCCACGGGGTGTACGAGCACGGCATCACGGAGCTGTGCGAGGTCGTGCACGCCGCGGGCGGCCAGGTCTACGTCGACGGCGCCAACCTCAACGCCCTGCTCGGGCACGCCAAGCCCGGGCAGTTCGGCGGCGACGTGTCGCACCTGAACCTGCACAAGACGTTCTGCATCCCGCACGGCGGTGGCGGCCCGGGCGTCGGCCCGGTCGGCGTGGCCGAGCACCTGGTGCCCTTCCTGCCCAGCCACCCGCAGCATCCGCTGCCGCGCGGACGCGAGGGCATCGGCGCGATCAGCGCCGCGCCCTACGGCTCGGCCGGCATCCTGCCCATCTCGTGGGCGTACGTCGCGATGATGGGCGGCGAGGGCCTCACCCGCGCCACCTCCGTCGCGGTGCTCGCGGCCAACTACGTCGCCAAGCGGCTCGAGGACCACTACCCGATCCTCTACAGCGGCGACGACGGCCTGGTCGCGCACGAGTGCATCCTCGACCTGCGTCCGATGTCCAAGTCGAGCGGCGTCACCGTCGACGACGTCGCCAAGCGCCTGGTCGACCACGGCTTCCACGCGCCGACGATGTCCTTCCCGGTGGCCGGCACGCTGATGGTCGAGCCCACCGAGAGCGAGGACCTCGCCGAGCTCGACCGGTTCTGCGACGCGATGATCGCGATCCGCGACGAGATCCGCGCCGTCGAGGCCGGCGAGGTGGACGCGGTCGACAACCCGCTGAAGAACGCGCCGCACACCACCCGTGCTCTCGTGGGGGAGTGGGACCACCCGTACAGCCGCGAGGCCGCGGTGTTCCCCGGCGGCATCACGCCGGACAAGTACTGGCCCGCGGTCGCCCGCATCGACCAGGCCTACGGCGACCGCAACCTCGCCTGCAGCTGCCCGCCGCCCGAGGCGTTCGCGGAGTGAGCGACGCGCTGCTCGCCTCGACCGCCCGGCGGGCCGAGGCGATCACCGCGGCCGCCCAGGCCCACGGACGGCTGCCCTCGCTCGCGTCGGCGGTCGTCCGCGGGGGTGAGGTCGTCTGGACCGACGCCCGCGGCGCAGTCGCCTCCGAGGACGGCGCGCTGCGTCCCGGCGCGGACGTGCAGTACCGGATCGGGTCGATCAGCAAGACGTTCACCGCCGTCCTCGTCATGCAGCTGGTCGCCGAGGGTGTCGTCGACCTCGCCGACGCGGTCTCGACCCACGTCGCGGACGCGCCCCTGGGCGACGCCACGGTCCGGGGCCTGCTGTCGCACGCCGCCGGCCTGCCCGCCGAGCCCGTGGGGTCGTGGTGGGAGCGCAGCGCGGGCAGCGCCTGGGACGTGCTCGCCGCGGGCAACGCCTCGGCGCACCGGGTGCTCCCCGTCGGGCAGCAGTACCACTACTCCAACCTCGCCTATGGCGTGCTCGGCCGGCTCGTCGAGGTCCACCGCGGAGCCCCCTGGAGCACCGTGCTCGACGAGCGGGTGCTCCGGCCGCTCGGCCTGACCCGCACGACGTACGCCCCCACCGCCCCCCACGCCGACGGGTTCGGCGTCGAGGACCTCACCGGGCTGCTCGTCCGCGAGCCCCACCAGGACACCGGGGCGATGGCTCCGGCCGGCCAGCTGTGGAGCACCACGACGGACGTCGCGCGCTGGCTCGCGTTCCTCGCCGACCCCGACTCCGTCGTCCTCGACGCCGACGGCGTCGCGGCCATGACGCGGGCGCAGTCGGTCGACCCCGACGACCCGCGCGGCGGTTCCTACGGCCTCGGGCTGCGCCTGTCGGGCCAGCCGCCGCACGTGCTCGTCGGCCACACCGGCTCGATGCCGGGCTTCGTGTGCGGCGCGTTCGTCGACCCGGCCACCGGCGTCGGCGCCGTGTGCCTGTCCAACGGCGGCAGCGGCCTGGACGCCGAGGGCCTGCCGAGGGCGCTCGTCGACCTGGTGCGCGAGCTCGAGCCGCCGCTGCCGGAGCCGTGGACGCCCACCTCCCACGTCGACGACGACGTCCGTGCGCTGCTCGGCACCTGGTACTGGGGCCAGGCGGCGGCGGTCATGCGCGTCGAGGGCAGCGGCCTGCGGCTCGCGTCACCGGGCGGCCGCGCGTTCACCTTCGAGCGCACCGGACCCGACACGTGGCGCGGCACCTCGGGCTACCAGAGCGGCGAGACGCTGCGCGTCGTCCGTCGCGCGGACGGGGCGGTGAGCCACCTCGACGTCGGCACCTTCGCCTACACCCGCACGCCCTACGACCCCGACGTCCCCCACCCCGGACGCGGCTGGCGCTGACGCCTCAGCGCCGCAGGTGACGGGTGTCGGTCCACCAGGTGACGACGCGGTCGACGACCGGCTGGGGACGCTTGGCCCAGCGCAGGTGGTCGACGGTCTCGGGGCTGGGCGAGCCGGCCCGGGTGTGGCGCCACGTGGTGACCAGGTCGGGCCGCACGTAGCGGCCCATGGCGGCGGTGCCGGCGTCGGTGGCCAGCGTGTCGCCCTCGATCTGGACGACGAGGGTCGGCACCTCCAGCGACCCGTCGCGACGTGCGCCGGGCGCGTGCGGCAGTCGTCCGGTGCGCACGAACCCCGCCCACTGCTGCATGAGCGACGCCGGCTGCGCGCCGGCGAACAGACCGTCGGGCCACAGCCCGGCCACCCGCGTCACCACCGGGACCACGCCACCGAGCAGCCCGATCAGGCCGTACCGGTAGAAGCCGAACCAGGGGACGGGGGAGCCGACGAGCGCGAGGCCGTCGGGCTTGCCGCCCCGTTGCGACCACGCCATCGCCACGTGGCCGCCCAGGCTGTGCCCGAGCACCACGAGCGGACGGCCGGGCTCGTGCTCGCGCACCTCGGACGCGACACGGTCCATCTGGTCGACGAGGTGGTCGTACCCCCAGTCGTGGCCGCGGCGCGGTGGCTCGGTGTCTCGGTCGACCCCCGGAGCGGGCAGCGCGCGGGCACCCCACCCACGGGCCTCGAACGCCTCGACGACCGGGCGGTAGTAGGCCGAGGGCGCGCCCATCGCCGGGGCGACCAGGACGACCGGGGTCTGCGTGTCGGTGTCCACCGGTCTACTGGGCCTGGCTGACGCTGCTCATGTTGAAGTCCGGCACCCGCAGCGGTGGCGTGGCGGTGCGCAGGAACTCGTCGCCCCACTCGCGGCTGAACGACGGCACCGTGGCGCCGGCCTCGCTGAACCGGCCGAGCAGGTCCACCGGGCTCTCGTTGAACCGGAAGTTGGTGACCGCGCCGGTGACCTCGCCGTTCTCGACGCGGTACACGCCGTCGCGCGTGAGGCCGGTGAGCAGCAGGGTCTGCGGGTCGACCTCGCGGATGTACCACAGGCAGGTCAGCAACAGACCGCTCTCGACGCCGGCGACGAGGTCGTCGAGGCTGCCCGTGGCGCCGTCGACCGACATCAGCAGGTTGTCGCCGTACGGGGTGAACGCGGCGCCGGACGTCGCGGCGCTCTCGCGGGTCTGGATCAGGGCCGCCAGCGTGCCGTCGTCGATCCACCGGGTGGCCTCGACGGGCTGGCCGTTGTCGAACACGCTCGAGGCCGACGACGACGCGTGCGCCTGCACGAACGGGCTGCACTCCAGGCCCGGGGCGACGGGATCCCAGCCGAGGTTGACGCCCGCCCGTCCGACGCGGTCGCCGATGCGGGTGCCGCCGCCGCTGCGCCCGAAGACGGTCTGGCCCTCGTGCGCCTCGCGCCCGGTGGCCGTCCAGTAGGCGTAGATCATCAGGTCGGCCACCGCCGCCGGGGGGAGCACGGTGTCGTAGCGGCCGGCGGGGAGGTCGACGGTGCGCTCGGCCCACGACAGCCGTGTGCGCAGCTCGGCGTCGAGGGCCAGCGGGTCGACGTCGGAGAAGTCGCGGGTGGCGCGTCCGACCCAGGCCGACCGGGTGAGGGCCGCGTTCTTGCCGGTGATGCCGACGTGCCCACCGGGCTGGGTGTGGCGCAGGCGCAGGCCGGTGCTGCTGCCGAGGTAGGTGGTGACCACCTCGTGGTCGACGAACCCGTAGAGCACCCGGCCCTCGGCGTCGGCGCGGCCGAAGGCCTCGCCCAGCGCCGGCGCGACGTCGGCGTAGACCCCGATGCTGGTGGAGTCGGGCGGGGCGTCCCAGTCGGCGTCGGCGCGGTCGGACGCCAGGGGAGCGGCGTCGGGGGCCGGCGACGCCGTGGAGGCGGCCGCGTCGGCGTCGGCGACGAGCGCGACGACGTCCTCGACCGTCACGACGCTGCGGCTGAGCGACGCGGTGGCGGTGCCGCCCGCGACGTCGGCGAACGACACGACGGTGGCGCTGGTGCCGGACATCTCGCCGTTGGTCGTCAGGGTGTTGTTGGCCCAGCGCAGGTTGGCGCTGGTGCGCACGTCGACGAGCACGACGCACCGGGTGCTCGTGGACGCCTCGAGCGCGCGCTCGACGAGGTCGTGGGGAGTCATCGCGGGTCCTCTCATGAGCAGCTCAGCGTCCCGACTCGGCGGCGGTGTTGAGGATCGTGATGCCGGTGAACAGCGCCGACGGGCACCCGTGGCTCACTGGGGCGCCCTGGCCGGGCTGGGCCTTGCCGCAGTTGAACGTGCCGCCGAGACGCACCGTCGACGGCCCGCCGACCGCGGCCATCCGTCCCCAGAAGTCGGTGGTCGTCGCCTGGTAGGCCACGTCGCGCACCTGGCCGGCCAGCCGTCCGTCCTTGATCCGGAAGAACCGCTGCCCGGTGAACTGGAAGTTGAAGCGCTGCATGTCGATCGACCACGAGCGGTTGCCCACCGCGTAGATGCCGTCGGAGACCCCCGAGACCAGGCCGGCGGTGTCGGGCCCCGACGGGTCGGACAGCAGCGACACGTTGGCCATCCGCTGGACGGGCACGTGCGACGGCGAGTCGGCGAACGCGCACCCGTTGGACCGGTCGAAGCCCTTCAGGGCCGCGGTGCGGCGGTCGAGCTGGTAGCCGACGAGGGTGCCGTCGCGGACCAGGTCCCACGACTGCGTCTCCACGCCGTCGTCGTCGAAGCCGATCGTCGACAGCCCGTGCTGCTCGGTGCGGTCGCCGGTGACGTTCATGTGCTCCGAGCCGTAGCGCAGCGCGCCGAGCTGGTCCCACGTGGCGAAGGAGGTGCCGGCGTAGTTCGCCTCGTAGCCGAGCGCACGGTCGAGCTCGGTGGCGTGGCCGACGGACTCGTGGATCGTGAGCCACAGGTTGGTGGGATCGATGACCAGGTCGTACGTGCCCGGCTCGATCGACGGGGCCTCGAGCTTGGCCGCGAGGTGGTCACCCAGCTCGGCCAGCTCGGTGTCGAAGTCCCAGCCGCCCGTCACGTACTCCCAGCCGCGTCCGACCGGCGGCGCCAGGCTGGCCATCGAGTCGAAGCGCGTGCCGTCCGCGCTCGTGCCGTAGGCCTCGAACGACGGCTCGATCCGCACCCGCTGCTGGGTGGTGGACGTGCCGGCGAGGTCGGCGTAGAACTTCTGCTCGACCACCTGGCCGAGGCCGGCGGAGACGTGGTCGACGCCGCCGTGGGCGAGCAGGCGCTGCGAGCGGTCCGCCGTGAGCGCGACCTTGTCGGCGAGCGGGACCGTCAGGGGGTCGACCTCGTAGTCCGAGACCCACGTGCGGTCACCGTGCGACGGCTCGGGCGCAAGCTCGATGCGCTCGCGGGTGACGGGTGCCGACACCCGCGCGACGGCGATCGCGGTCTCGGCGGCCCGCACGGCGGCGTCGGTCGACAGCTCGCCGGTGGACGCGAAGCCCCACACGCCGTCGGCCACGACGCGGACGCAGAGCCCGAGCTCCTGGCCTTCGTGCGCGCCCTGGAGCGCCCCGTCGCGCAGCGACACGTGCTCGGAGCGGATGCGCTCGATGCGGACGTCGGCGTGGTCGGCGCCGAGGTCGCGCGCCCGCTGCAGCGCGGCGTCCGCCAGGGAACGCAGGGGGATCGCGAGGAACTCGGGGTCGATCTCGTGCGCCATGCACCGACCCTACGACGAGGCGGGGCCGGTCGGCCGGTCAGGCGTTGACGACCGCGATCGGCGTGGTGGTCGGCGACGTCGAGCCGCCCTCGGGCTCGACCGTGATCGCGACCGCGTCGGCCCGGTCGAAGTCCTTGAGCAGGTGGCTCGAGCCGCCGGCGCCGCCGGAGAAGGTCTCGTTGGGCACGGGGACGTCGCCCCGGAGCATCCAGAGCTGGTAGACCTTGCCCTTCTCGGTGGCCGGGAGGTCGTTGACGGCGACCACGGCGCGGTCGAGGCCTCGCGAGCTGGCGACGGTCATCGTGCCGCCGTCGGGCAGCTCGTGCGACGCCGTGGACACGTCGGAGGCCGCCAGCACCTGCGAGATGCTCACGCTGTCGGCCTGGAGGTCCTCGGCCCGGTTGTGCTCCATCCAGAAGCCGCCGACGCCGGCGACCAGGGTCAGGACGGCGGCGACGAGCAGGCCGCGCCGGGCGTAGCGCGCCGCCGTGGAACGACGGTGCGAGCGGGCGCCGATGGGCCGGACCTGGGGCGTGCGTGCCGCGTCCTGGAGCACGGCGGTGCGCAGGCTCGCCGGGGCGGCCTCGGACACCGCAGCGCCGAGGCGTGCGGCGGTCTCGACGAAGCCGGCGAGCTCCTCGCGGCACTCCTCGCACACCTCGAGGTGGGCCTCGAAGGCCTCGCGCTCGGCGTCGTCCAGGGCGTCCATCGCGTAGGGCGCCAGGAGCGTGTGGGCATCGATCGTCATGCTGCAACCCCCATGCAGTCGCGCAGGCGGATCAGTCCGTCGCGCATCCGGGTCTTGATCGTGGCGGGGTTGACACCCAGCAGACGGGCGACGTCGGCGTAGGTGTGTCCCTGGTAGTAGGCGAGCTCGACGGCCTCGCGCTGGAGCTCGGTGAGGCCGGTGAGGCAGCGGCGCACCTGCTCGTGCTCGAGGCGCGTCGACACCTCCTCCTCGACGTGGTCGTAGTCCGGGCCGCCGGTCCAGTCGTACTTCTTGTCGCGGTCGGTGGCCGCCTGGTCGTGGCGGACGGCGTCGACGGCGCGCCGGTGGGCGAGCGTCAGGATCCAGCTCTTGGCGCGGCCACGCTCGGGGTCGAACTTGTGCGCCGACTGCCAGACCTGGAGGAAGACCTCCTGGCTGACCTCCTCGGCGCGGGAGGGGTCGCGGATCACCCGCTTCACCAGGCCGAACACCGAGGCGCCGACGGCGTCGAAGACGCGGGCGAACGCGGCCTCGTCGCCGCGCGCGGTGCTGACGAGCTCGTCGTCGAGCGAGGCGGGTGGGGCGTCGGCGACGGCGCGAAGACCCGACGGGGTCTCGCCTGTCACCTGGGGCGCGTGGTCCACGGAGTCTCCTCGATGGCGGAATGGTCTCTTCACCATGTCTTCGTCTCCACGTCGCTCCTGGATGGGTCGAGGTCGTGCCCGGTGTAGACGACCATGCGGCTGCCCCGGACGAACCCCGCAGCGAGCATGCCGACGTGCCGAGCGAGGTCGATCGCCAGGCTCGTCGGGGCCCCGACCGCGACCACGGCGCTGACGCCGGCGACGGCCGCCTTCTGCACGATCTCGAAGCCCAGGCGGCCGCTCGTGCACAGCACGAGCCCCGCCGTCGGGGTGCGTCCGAGCAGGCAGTGCCCGATCGCCTTGTCGACCGCGTTGTGCCGCCCGACGTCCTCGCGCACCACGCGCAGGGTGCCGTCAGGGGTGAACAGGCCCGCGGCGTGCAGCCCCCCGGTCGACTCGAACAGTCGCTGCTCGGCCCGCAGCCGGTCGGGCAGCGAGCGCAGCAGGTCGGGGGTCAGGCCCACCGGGGGAGGGACGGGGTGCTCGCCGCGCAGCGCGTCGACGGACTCCAGGGAGTCGGTGCCGCACACGCCGCACGCCGACGTGGCCGTCATCGCCCGCACCGTGACGGGCCGGCGGGCCGGCACCCGGAGCGACACGGTCACGACGTTGAACTCCTGGTCGCGGCGCAGCGTCTCGTCGGTGCAGTACGCGACGGTGCCGACGTCGTCCAGGTCGGCGACGACGCCCTCGGCCAGCAGCAGGCCGGCGGCGAGCTCGAAGTCGTGGCCGGGGGTGCGCATGGTGACGCCGAACCGCTCCGGCGGAAGCCCGGGCTGCTCGACGCGGACCTCCAGCGGCTCCTCGGTGGTGAGGCGGTCCTCGTGCCGGACGTGGCGGTCGCCGTCCCACTCCACGACGCGCACGCGTGTGGTGGGGCCCGGGCGTCGATCAGGGGCCATCAGCCCAATCTACGCGGTGGGCCCGCGGACGCTGCGGTGAACATCGAACATCGAACGGGTGTCGCGGGGTTTGGCCCACCCGGCCGCCGGGCAGACCCCCTGCCATGAGGAAGCTCCTGCTCGCGCTGCTCGTCGCGGCCGTCGTCGTCGTCACCGCCACCACGCCCGCCTGGGCCGACCCGCCCACGCCGCCGTCGGCGAGCTCGGCCCGCACGAGCCTCGCGGCGCTCACCGTCCGCGCACCGGCCAACGAGTCGAGCTACGACCGCGACGAGTTCCGGCACTGGATCACCCAGAGCGGGACGTGCGACACCCGCGAGACGGTGCTGAAGCGTGACGGCGACGGCGTCGCGGTCGACTCCTCCTGCCAGCCGACCCGCGGCACCTGGTCCAGCGTGTACGACGGCGCGACGGTGGCCGACTCCTCCGACGTCGACATCGACCACATGGTGCCGCTCTCGGAGGCCTGGCAGTCCGGGGCGAACGCCTGGACCGACGCCCGTCGCGAGACCTTCGCCAACGACCTGCAGCACGCCCAGCTGCTCGCAGTGACGGCCAGCAGCAACCGCAGCAAGGGCGACCGCGACCCCGCGGAGTGGAAGCCCACGCGCACCGCCGCCTGGTGCCTGTACGCCCGGCAGTGGGTGGACGTGAAGCGGGTCTACGGCCTGAGCGTCGACAGCGCCGAGAAGACGGCCCTCGGGACGATGCTCGACCGCTGCTGAGCGGCCCGCCACCTGCGTGGAACCATGGAGGTATGACCTCCGCCTCGCTGCGCCGCAGCGGCACCTGGGAGTCGCCCCGGGCGATCGTCCTGTTCCTGCACGGCGGCCAGCAGGCCAACACCGAGCCCGTGCTCGAGAGGCACGCGTCGTGGTGGCGGATCGCCCGCATGCAGGACCGCTTCGAGCCGTTCGCCCGCGAGCACGACCTCGCCGTCGCGCTGCTCAAGTACCGATTTCGCGGCTGGAACGCGGGCCCCGGACGCACGCCCGACCCGGTTGTCGACGCCCGCGGCGCCCTGGAGGAGCTGCGGGGCGAGCACCCGGGCGTCCCGGTCGTGCTGGTCGGCCACTCGATGGGCGGGCGCACCGCCTGCCACGTCGCGGACGACCCCGCGGTCGCGGGTGTCGTCGGCCTGGCGCCGTGGCTCCCCGAGGGCGAGCCCACCGGCGCCCTGCGCGAGCGCCACCTCACCGTCGCCCACGGCAGCCGGGACCGCTGGACGTCGCCGAGGTGGAGCCGGGTGTACGTCGAGCGCTGCCAGGGCCTGGCCACGTCGGCGACCTGGACGTCGATGGGACCGGTCGGGCACTTCATGCTCCGACGGGCCGGCCGCTGGAACGCGTTCACCCGCGACGGCGTCGACGCCGTCCTCGGCCTGACCCGCGACCTCGGCCCCGGGGTCGACGCGTGATCGAGGTCTTCGCGTACTCCGTCGCCGTCGTCGCGCTGCTCGTCGGCCTGGCAGCCGGCTGGCTGATGGTGCGCGACCACCGCGTCAACAACCCGCTGTTCTACGCCGCCGCCGCGCTGGAGGTGCTGCTGCTCGCGCTGCTCGTCACCGGGTGCGTCGCCCTCTCGCGGACCGACCGCGACGTCGACGGCGTCACGTTCGTCTCCTACCTGGTCACGGTCGCGGTGATCCCGCCGGCCGCGATCCTGTGGGGCATCGCGGAGAAGAGCCGCTGGGGCACCGGCGTGGTCGTGGTCGGCATGATCACGGTGGCCGCGCTGTGCGCCCGCCTCACCGACATCTGGACGGGCACCTATGTCTGATCGCACCACCTCGTCGGGGTTCGGCCGCGTGCTGGTCGCGGTGTACGCCGTGTTCGCGCTCGCCGCGACCGCCCGCTCGGTCGTGCAGCTCACCACCCGCTTCGACGAGGCCCCCGTCGCCTACCTGCTGTCGGCGTTCGCAGGCGTCGTCTACGTGGTGGCCACCGTCGCGCTCGCCCGGCACGGCAGCACGTCGAACCGGGTCGCGGCCGCCGCGATCACCGTCGAGGCCGTGGGCGTGATCGTCGTGGGCGCGCTGAGCGTGTGGGACGCACAGCTGTTCCCCGACGCCACCGTGTGGTCGTACTTCGGTCGCGGGTACGGCTTCGTCCCGCTCGTGCTGCCGTTCGTCGGCCTGTGGTGGCTGCGCCGGGTGGGCCGCTAGCACTCAGACGGGCGCGCGGTCGGGCACCCGCGACGGGTCCTGCCGGTCGCGACGCACCTGAAGGACGATCGCGACGCTGGTGATCGCCGCCCACCCGCACCACAGCGACGTCAGGGCCTGGGTGGTGACGAGCGCGAGCACCGCGACCGCCACCACGTTGACCACGCCGAAGATCCTGATGGCGCGCGACGACGACAGCAGCGTCGAGCCGCACGTCACCACCACGTAGCCCGACACGACGAGCACCGGGAACGGCACGCCGACGCCGTAGCGCACGAAGTGCTCCTCGAGCGTCACCGCGATGTCACCGTCCAGCGTCGCCCACAGCATGGTGGCCGACACGGCGATCCCGACGCCGAGCGCCACCGACAGCGCGTCACGACGGCGCCCGAGCGGCTCGCGAGCCCGGATCGCGAACGGCACCAGCGTCGGCAGCACGACGTAGGCGATCAGCACGTACACGTGGGTCGCGAGGGAGAAGACGCCCTCGCCGACCTGACCGCGACCGCCCCACCACACGAACGCCTCGACGAAGCTGTGGAAGGCGAGCACGGCGGGCACCAGCGCGAGCGGCAGGTCCTCGCGGACCGGACGACGACGCAGGGCCTCGACGGCGACGGCGCCGATCACGACACCGGCGGCCAGGTCGACCTCGGGGGACAAGCACACCCCGACGTTCTACCCCAGCGCGTCGACGAGCCTCCGGTAGGCCCCCTCGACGTCCTCACCGCCGACGACCCGACGGGCGGCCGGACGGGTGGCGACGTAGGCGTTGAGCCGGGCGTGCAGGTCGGACGCCTCGGCCGGGTCGACGTCGCGGTCGGGTCGCGCGGCCACCCGGCGCAGGCACTCGGCCTCGTCCACCTCGATCACCAGCTCGACGAAGCGCGCCCCGACGCGGGTGGCGACGGCCTCCAGCCGCTCGAGCAGCCCCGGCCGCGCGACCAGCTGGGGCACCACGACGTCGTGCCCGGAGAGCAGGTGCGCCCGGGCCATCTCGACGGCGAGGTCGCGCGCGGCCAGCCCCGCGCGGACCGGGTCGTCCTCCCACCGTCCGAGCAGCGAGCGCACGAGGTCGACGTCGAGGACGAGCGCCAGCGGGTGGTCCTCGGCCCACCGGCGCGCGAGCGTCGACTTGCCCGCACCGGGCCCGCCGTTGAGCACCACGAGACGTCCCACCCGCGCGACGGTACCCGCGTGCACAGTGCCCGCGCCTCGTCCGGGCGGACGGGTCTCAGGCCGTCGGGACGAGCGCGTCGCGCAGCTCGGCGACGATCCGGTCGAGCACCTCGCGAGCCTGACCGGGGGCCCGGTCGCCGTCGAGGAAGTAGTGGTCGCGGTCGGGCACCACCACGTGCCGGACGGGCACTCCGGCCTCCTGCAGCCGACCGGCGTAGGCGTCGCCCTCGCGCCGCAGGACGTCGAGCTCGCCGGTGAGCACCATCGCGCGGGGGAGCCCGCGGAGGTCCGGCGCCAGCAGGGGCGAGGCGTACGGCTCGAGCCGCCGCGACTCGTCGGCGAAGTACGTGGCGCGCACCAGGTCGAGCAGCGCGGGCGAGATCATCGGCTGCGCCAGCGGCGAGCGCTTGGCGGCGACCGGCTCGGCGACGTCGAGCGACGGCACGCCCAGCAGCTGGAGGGCGGGGGAGAACGAGCCGAGGTCGCGGGCCTGCAGGCACGCCGACGCCGCCAGGTTGCCGCCGGCGCTGAAGCCGCCGAGGGCCACGCGGGCGCCGTCCCACCCCTGGTCGGCTCCGTGCGCGGCCACCCAGGCAGCGACGTCGTGCGCCTGGTGCTGGGCGACGGGGTAGCGGCGCTGAGGTGCGACGTCGTAGTCGACGTTGACCACGGTGGCGCCGACCTCGGTCGCGACGACCCGGGCGAAGAAGTCGTCCATCTCGGGGCGGCGCATGACGAAGGCTCCGCCGTGCAGGTGCACGTACACCGGGGGAGGGCAGCCGGCCTCGGTGGCGTGGTAGACGTCGCACCGGACGTCGCCGTGCCGCGTGGGCACCCGCAGCACGGTGGGGCCGGGGTGCTCGCCGTGGGCGAGCTGGAGGCTCTGGCCGTACCGCACCGAGACCGCGGACTTCTGCATCAGCCAGGCGCGGAGGTCCGCCATCACGTGCACGATCTCGTTTCGACGCCGCCGGCCGACCGGATGGGTGACCGGGCCGAACATGACCCCGATGGGCCATCGGGCGTGGCACGTCGGTGCCGTGAGCCCGCGCCACGGTGTCCACCCTGCGTCCCGGCGCGAGCGGACAGGCCTCGGCGTGGTGCGATGTCCCCATGGACGAGCCGGACCGCAGCAGCCTGCCCATCGACGTGACCACCTCGACGGGCGACGTCCGGTCCGCGATCGCCGCCACGCTCGGTGGCGCCCGCACCGCCCCGCCGCCCGTCAAGCCCGTGCGCCCGCCCGAGGGCGCGCCCAACGTCGTGGTCGTGCTGATCGACGACATGGGCTTCGGCGCGTCGAGCACGTATGGCGGTCCCTGCGCGATGCCGACCGCCGAGCGACTGGCCGACGGCGGCCTGCGGTACAGCCGCTTCCACGTCACGGCCCTGTGCTCCCCGACCCGTCAGGCCCTGATGACCGGCCGCAACCACCACTCGGTGGGCATGGGCGTCACCTCGGAGATGTCGACCTCCGAGCCCGGGTACACCGGCTACCGTCCCGCCAGCGCGGCGACGATGGCCCAGATCCTCGGCGGCAACGGCTACAGCACCGCCGCGTTCGGCAAGTGGCACCAGACGCCGCCGGTGGAGGTGAACCCGTCGGGCCCCTTCACCCGCTGGCCGACGGGGGAGGGCTTCGACGCGTTCTACGGGTTCATGGGCGCCGAGATGAACCACTGGTACCCCCAGCTCTACTCGGGCACGACGCCCGTCGAGCCCGACCGGCTGCCCGAGGACGGGTACCACCTCACCGAGGACCTCGTCGACCACGCCGTGCAGTGGGTCGACGGCCAGCAGGCGCTCACGCCCGACAAGCCGTTCTGCCTGTACCTCGCGCTGGGCGCCACGCACGCGCCGTTCCACGTCGCCCCGGAGTGGATCGGCAAGTACCGCGGCGCCTTCGACGACGGCTGGGACGTCCAGCGCGAGCGGACGCTCGCCCGCCAGGTCGAGCTGGGGCTGGTGCCCGAGGGCACCGACCTGGCTCCCTGGCCCGAGGGCGTGCCGCACTGGGACGACCTCGACGACACCGAGAAGGCCGTCGCCGCCCGGTTCATGGAGACCTACGCCGGCTTCGCCGAGCACGCCGACACCCAGGTCGGCCGGCTCGTCGACGAGCTCGAGCGCCGCGGCATCCTCGACGACACCCTGGTGGTCTACATGCTCGGCGACAACGGCGCGTCGGGCGAGGGCGGGCCCGAGGGAACCGTCCGCGAGCACCTCGTCGGCCACGGCATCGCCGACGACACCGCCGCGATGGCCGAGGTGGTCGACGAGATCGGCGGTCCCACCACCTACCCGATTTACCCGGTCGGCTGGGCTCTCGCGATGAACACGCCCTACCCGTGGACCAAGCAGGTCGCCTCCCACCTCGGCGGCACGCGCGACGGGATGATCGTGCACTGGCCGGGCGGCATCGACTCCCGCGGCGAGATCCGTCACCAGTGGCACCACGTCATCGACGTGCTGCCCACGATCCTCGACGCCGCCGGCCTCCCGCACCCCACGACGGTCGGCGGCGTGGGCCAGCAGGTCATCGAGGGCACGAGCCTGCGCTACACCTTCGACGACCCCGAGGCCGCCGACCGCCGCGGCACGCAGTACTTCGAGATGGTCGGCAACCGCGGCATCTACCACGAGGGCTGGACCGCCGTCACCCGTCACGGCACGCCGTGGCTGATGGTCGACGGCGGCGACCGTCCCTTCGAGGACGACGTGTGGGAGCTGTACAACCTGATCGCCGACTGGAGCCAGGCGCACGACGTCGCCGACCAGGACCCGCAGCGCCTCGCGTCCCTGCGCGAGCTGTTCGTCATCGAGGCGGGCCGGCACCAGGTGTTCCCGCTCGACGACCGCGTCACCGAGCGCGAGAACCCCCAGGTCGCCGGGCGCATCGACCTGCACCACGGCCGCACCTCGATCGAGCTCGGCCCCCGCACCGCCCGGCTCAGCGAGGAGGCGGCGCCGAACGTCAAGAACCGCTCGCATACGGTGTCGGTCGACGTCGAGGTCGCGGACGACTCGGGCGTCCTGGTCGCCCAGGGCGGACGCTTCGGCGGCTGGTCGCTGTACGTCCACGACGGTGCGCTCGCGTACGCCTACAACCTCTACGGGCGCGACCGCACGCACGTCCGGTCGTCCGCACCGCTGACGCCGGGGCGCCACCTGCTGGCCGTCCAGGTCGAGTCCGACGGCGGACCTCCCGGCAGCGGCGCGGGCGTCACGCTGCTCGTCGACGGCGACCCCGTGGCGGAGGGCCGGCTGGACGCCACCACGGCCTTCTACTTCGCGTTCGACGAGACGTTCAACGTCGGCGTCGACCGGGGCACGCCCGTCACCGACGACTACGTGCCGGTGCACAACGCGTTCACCGGCACGATCCACCGGGTGCGCGTCGACCTCGCCCCCGAGCACCCGCTGGAGGTCGAGGTGCGCCGCCGCGTCAGCCAGCTCGCGGCCGACTGATGGGCGCGTGCTGCGCGCCATCCGGTCCCGCCCGCGACGACGGCCCGGCCCGGGCTCACGCACCCGGCGTCTCGGGCGTCGAGCTGGTCGACGTGCCCGGCGGCACGTTCACCATGGGCAGCGACGGCCCGGAGGCGTACCCGATGGACGGCGAGGGCCCGGCCCGCGACGTCACCGCCGGCGACGTGCGCATCGGCCGGCACCCGGTGACCGTGGGGGAGTGGCGGGCGTTCGTCGACGCCACCGGTCACGTGAGCGACGCCGAGCGGTTCGGCTGGTCGTTCGTGTTCGGCGGGTTCCTGCCCGACGACTTCCCTCCCACCCGCGGCGTGGCCGCGGCGCCCTGGTGGCGTCAGGTCGAGGGGGCCGACTGGGCGCACCCCGACGGCCCGCAGTCCGACGCCGACGGCCGCGACCGACACCCCGTCACGCACGTGTCGTGGCGTGACGCGTCGTCGTTCGCCACCTGGGCCGGCGGGCGCCTGCCCACCGAGGCCGAGTGGGAGCACGCCGCGCGCGGCGGGCTCGACGGCGCGGTGTTCCCGTGGGGCGACGAGCTCGAGCCGGGCGGCGAGCACCGGATGAACGTCTGGCAGGGCACGTTCCCCTCGCGAGACACCGCGGCCGATGGCTGGTCGGGCACCAGCCCCGTCGACGCGTTCTCGCCCAACGGGTACGGGCTGCACGACGTCACCGGCAACGTGTGGGAGTGGTGCTCCGACGCGTTCGACTCCTCGGGCGCCCGGGTGTCCAAAGGTGGGTCATACCTGTGCCACGCCTCGTACTGCCGCCGTTACCGCCCCGCGGCCCGGCAGGGGAGCGGGCCGGACTCCAGCACCGGCAACCTGGGCTTCCGGCTCGCGGTAGACCCCCGCTAGGACCTGCGCCGACGCCGGCGGGCGCGCCACCGCTCGAACCACCAGGTGCTCTCCTGGGCCGCCTCACGGGCCTCCCGCTCGGCCCGCATCCGGGCCCGCCGCGCGTCGCGGCGCGCGGCCCAGGCGGCGACCTCGGCGTCCACGTCGCGCGTGGGGGTGATCACCGGGGGACCGCCCATCAGCTGGCGACGGGCCTCGACGACCCGGGCGTTGAAGTCCTCGAGGATCCGGCGCACCTCGCGCTCGCTGCCCTGGCGGTCGAGACGGTCGGTCAGCTCGGCGTCCTCGGTGCGCAACGCCAGCGCGGGCGGCAGCACACCGGTGATCTGCTCGCGCTCGATCAGCTGCTTGACCCACCAGTCGGGGTCGTGGGTGCCCCCGAGCCCGGGGATCGGCTTGCCCGCACCGGGCAGGTCGTCGAAGTCGCCGCGCGCGATCGCCTGCTTGATCTGGTGGTCGACCCAGAGGGCCTGCTGGTCGAGGCGCTGGCCTGGGTTCGAGTCGTCCTCCGGCTCGTCCTCCTGGGCAGGAGGTGGTGCCTGACGGGTCATCGCCGTCTCGGCGGCACGCCTGAGGCGCCGCTCCCTGTCGTGTGCGTCCACGGTGCTCACCCCTTCGTCGCGGGTGCCCTCCACGGTACCGAGCAGGTCGTTCGCGTACACGTCGGTCAGTCCCGCTTCGGTCGGTACGGCGTGCCGGCGCGGGGTCGTCGGTACGGGTCGAGCCGGGCGGGTGGGACGGATGCGGGCCGTCCGTCGTCGGTGTCGAAGGTGATGGTCCACCCGTCGTCGTGGACGGTGCGGTGGTGGAACGGGCAGAGCAGGACGCCGTCGTCCAGATCGGTGCTGCCGCCGTGGGACCAGGGTTCGCGTGCGTGGTGGGCTTCTGTCCAGGACGGTGGTCGGTCGCATTCGGGGAACGCGCAGCCGCCGTCGCGGTGGGCCAGGGCCAACCGTTGGGCCCGGTTGAACAACCGCTGGGTGCGTCCGAGGTCGAGTGGGAGCGAGGCTCCTCCGAGGACCTGGGGAATAACGCCGGCGTGGCAGGCGGCGCGGCGGACCTCGCCGGCGGACATGCGCTGCCCGGTGGACGTCGTCCCGACCCCCACGCCCTCGACGAGGGTGTCGAGGTCGATGTTGACGGTGACGACGAGGCCGGAGCCGCCGGCGTCGGGGAGTCCGTCGGTGGGCAGGTGCTCGACCAGGGAGGTGAATCCCCGGCCCTGGCGCTGGGAGTAGGTGAGGTCCTCGGCGGCCTGTCCGTCGTCGAGGTGACGGCGGCGGGGTGCGGTGAACCGGTCGATCGCGTGCTTGAGCATCCCGGCCTGGGCCTCGGGGATCCGGAAGCGGCCGGTCCAGGTGCCATCGGCCTGGTCCTGCATCCAGAGCTCCGACCTGGCGTACGCGTCCTTCTCGCGGTCGCGGACGATCTCGCCCTCGTCGACGTCGACCTGGTCGGCCGGTTTGAAGACGTCGGTGATCCGATCGGCCCGGCGCTGCAGGTCCCGCATGGTCAGCGTCCCGGCGTCCTCGATCATGGCCCGCTCGCACTTCTGACGGGTGGCAACGGGCACATTCTGGGGAAGCCGGGTGACCGTCCGGGCGATCAGACGGGCCTGCTCCTTGGTCACCTGACCCTTGGCCAGGGCTGTCTCGGTGGTGCTCGCCCTCGCCAGGTCCTCGCCCAGGTGGACGTCGCGGGCGGCGGCGTGGCGGTCGCCACCGAACTGTCCGGCCATCAGCGATCCGGTCGAGGTGGCGCCGGCCTTCCTCGCCGCACCCGAACGCTCGACCGCCCGCGTCGCGGCCACCGAGTGCGCAGACACCCGAGCCTGCACACGCGCCCAC